>JBGASE010000115.1:0-13534 GCA_044229875.1 Pyrinomonadaceae bacterium
GCCCCGGCGGGATTGTTCAGGACGAGATTGTTGTACGGAAAGACGGGCATTGAAACCGCCGACGTGCCGTTGAAGGTGATCGTGTTGCCGGTCGTCGTGTGTCCGCCGGCAGTCCCGGGCGTAAACGTTCCAAGAATATTGATGTTTCCGGCTGGCAGGATCTTGTTGAAGTTGCTGAAGGTCAGATTTCCATAGGTTCCCGAAAGCACGTTCTGACCGTCTGATCCCTGATTGTAAATGACCGTTCCGGTCGCGGAGCTATTGAAACTGCCTCCGGTTTGCGCCGTCGCCGCATTCAGCGTCAGCGTGTTGGTTCCGACGTTCAGCACGCCGGCTGCGAGTCCGAGGGCACCGTTTACGGTCACATTTCCGCCAAGGTTGGCGCCGGCGTTGTTCGCAAGCGTCAGCCCGAAGTACGGAAATACAGGGATCGTCTGCAACGCCGTGCCATTGAAATTGATATTGCTGTTGGTCACCGTGTGGCCGACAGCGGTTCCGGGCGTGAACACGCCGGCGATTCCGACCGTCGCGGTAGGCAAAACCTTGTTGAAATTGCTGAACGTCAGATTGCCGTAATTGCCGGCAAGTACTGCCTGACCATTCGACGATTGATTGTAGTTGACGGTTCCGGTGGCGCCGCTTGAGAACGTTCCGCCGGTCGTCGTCACGGCACTGTTGATGACCAGTGTGTTTGTTCCGACCGCAAGATTTCCCGCCGCCAGCGTAAGGGCGCCGTTGACCGTCGTCGTGCCTGCCGCGAGCGACGCGCCGGATGCATTGTTGATCCGAAGCCCGCCATAAGTAATCGCGCTCACCGTCTGAGCCGACGTGCCGACATAATCAACCAGAAGGTTCGTCAGCGTTTTGTTCGTGATCGTGTATTGGCTCAAAAAGTCGGCCGTCGCTGCCGTCCGCGTCACACGAACGGTTCCGGATCCCGTCAGCGTGCCGGATCCGCCGATGATCGCGGTTGCCGCCGGATTGATCGTGGTGTTCGCATTGACCGTAAACGTGCCGTTGACGTTCGCATTGTTATTGATGCTCAGCTGCTGGGTCGTGTTCGAATCGGTCAGGTTGAAAAACGTCGGCGTCGCGCCGCCCGTTATCTGCTGCGCTGACGTACCGTTGAAGTTAACGGTTCCGGTTGGCTGCGAAAACGTGCCGCCGGAAAACGTGAAATTGCCGGCCAGGTTGGTCGTGCCGCCAATCGTCATCGAACCGGCCGAATTCGCGATATTTCCTGAAACGGTCGAAGCCCCCGGTAACGACACGGAACCGCCCGAATTTGTCAGGCTGCCGGTGAGATTAAACGTTCCCGAGGTCCCACTAAACGTGCCGCGGCCGATGACGACGCTGTCGCCGCCGTTGACGATGATCGTGCCCTGGAGCGTCATCGTCGAGCCGGTACCGCCGACGTCAGATGTCTGATCGATCCCGTCGCCGCCCGATGCTGCTGAGTTGCTGTCGATGGTGATAGCGTTGAGGATCGTCTGTGCGCCCGTTGAATCGACGTTTGCGACGCCCCCGCCCGGACCGCCGGCCGAATTGCCGAAAATGTTTGAGCCGCTGTTGATCGTCAGCGTCGCCGCAGGGCTCGCGCTGCTTCCGCCGTTAAAGACGCCGGCACCGCGGTCAGCCGAGTTGCCGGAGATGAGGCAGTTTGAAAAAGTCGCCGAATACGGCGAGTTGAAGTAGACGCCGCCGCCTTGACCGGCCGCGCCGTTGGTCGCGATATTGTTGCTGATCGTCGAATTCGAAACCGTGATCGTCGGAGTAAATCCGGCGACGCCGGTCGGATTGATGACGATCCCGCCGCCGGCTGCCGAACCGGATCCGCTCGAGTTCGAAGTATTGTTCGATATCGTCGCGCCCGAGATCGAAACGTTCGGATTGAACGTCACGAGGATGCCACCGCCCGCGCGCGTCGCGAGATTGTTTTGAATGGTTGTAGAACCACTGATCGTGACCGTTCCGCCGAAGCTGTGTTCGATCGTGATGCCGCCGCCGTTGCCGTTGAGCGCCACCTGCGTCTGATTGCCGTCCACAGGAAGCGGACCGCCGATCGTGCTGTTTGAGATGTTCACATCATGCTTGTCGGCCGCCAGATTGAGCCCGCCACCCTCGGCGTCGCTCCGGTTGCCGCTGATCGTGACGCCCGAGATCGTGATCGTCCCGACGCTCGGACCACCGACGGTCGCGCTGCCTGTACTGTCGACGTTGATTCCGCCGCCGTGGCTCGCGGTACACGTCGTAGTCGAATTGTTTCTGACGACAACGTTCGTGATCGAATGCGAATTGCCGGTGCCCGTCATGTAAAAGTCGCCGCCGCCGCCGGTTTCGTAGAAAGTGCCGCAGGTAGCGCGGTTGACGCCGTTCTGGATCGTGACGCCCGAAAACCCGACCGCCAGACCGTTGAATGTGCCGTCCTGATTGACGCCGAAAAGCTTATGGTCATTCGTACCCGCCGCCGTGTAGGTCGTACTGATGATCGTCGTTGCAGCGCCGTTGCCGGTCACCGCCGTTACCGTTCGCTTCCTGGATCGCTTCACGAAGCGATCCGCTGTTGTTCGTTCCGTCCGGCGTCGTATCGCTGACATCGGTTGAGCTCGTAACGCTGAACGTCGCCTCGGGTGCCGCGAGCATCACGATCGGATCGATTTTTTCACGGCTGAGCAAGGTCAGTCCGGGTTGTGCCATGACACCGAGCCGCATCGGAACCGCGGCGATCGGGCTATCGTCGCTTTCGATCGCCATTGCCGAACGCATGGTCGAGATCAGATTTCCGGAGTAAAGGTCGGTGTCATTGAGACTGACTTCCACCTTGCGCGCCGAAGGATCGACGATGATCAGTTCCTCGCCGGCCGAAGCCGCGATGTTTCCGCTTGCGAGCCTGATCCCGCCCGTGATCGAATCGGCCGAAACACCGTTCAGCGGGATCGACTGAACCATGTTCCAAGAGTCGGTCTCCGCGCCTTGCCACGGCGAATAATCGGCCGTTCCGAAATCGCCGGTCGCGCGCATCGCCTCCATCCGCCGCCGTTTCTCACGCATCTCGGCTGCGGTGTACGGTCGCGTATCGATCGTTCCGTAAGCCTTGATATGGATCGTTCCGTCGGTCGCCAAAACGGTCAGTTCCATTTTGTTGTCGCGGTCCGGGACAAAATCGCCGACGACGACATTCGACTGCGGAACGATCTGAAGATCCTCGATCTGTGACTGAAAGAACTTTTCGGCAATCGCATTCCGCCACTGCTCGCCCGATCCATGAATAACGAAAACACCGTTCCCGGTCGTCACCGCGAGATCGGTCGGGACCTTGCTGTCGAGTTGGTTAACGGCAATCGAACTCGCCGGTGATGAAAGATTGTAAACCGCTGGGATCGCATCAAAAATGCTCTGGGTCGTGGAATAAAACAATACCTGAGCGCCTTCGCCGCCGATGGTTCCGATCGCCAGGTCGTCATAGGGCGACGTCGTGTCGCGCCCCGTACCGATCGTGGTGATCTGACCGGCGAGCGACAATTTTCGTACCCGCGAGAATGAATTGTCGCCGCCAACGTTCGAGAAAACGAAAATATCTGAACTGCCCTGGGTGGCCGTCAGGATATCGAGTTCGCCGTCGCGGTCGAAGTCGCCGGTGGCGAGAAAATCCGGCGCTTCAGCTAATCGTATGATCAGCGATTCAGGCAGGAACGGCTTCGGAAAGACACCGTTTTTGATTCCGTCAAGCGTTTCGGTCCGCGTCGGTCCGAACGATTCAGGATCACCGAACCGGATGACGGCCGCGCCGCCGCCGGTTGCCGCATAGCCGCTGACAAGATCCGGAAAACCGTCGCGATTGATGTCAGCCGATGCGATTGAGACCGGCCGCAGATCGGCAAATGCGTCAAGCCCGTTGCCGGCGAACGAAGTTTTCGCTTCATAACCGTCCTTAAGATTGATCCACGGACGGCCCGACAGTCCAACGCGTGCGGTGATCTCGGCAGGCGTTTCCGATCCTGCGGCTTCAATCCAGGTACCCTTGGCGAAAAAGGCAACGGCAACGAAAACGATAATCACGGCAATACGAATGGGGCTTGACGACATATCTTTTATCTCCTGGCTCTCCAACACCGGCGGGTTGCCGAGTTGATCGAAACGATTCAATTTTCCAATTCTTTATCGGGATCCAAAAAGGTCGGAGTCGATGATTTCACGGTAAAATCATCGGTCTTTTCACGCTGACGTTCTCGCCAGCCGAATCAGTTCATCCGGGCAAAACGCTCAATTGCTCAAGTACTTTCGAATACGGCCGGCTCCGCGTCAGCATTTCCGTCGCCGCGATTGCCGGCGAATACGATTTCTCTTCAAGCCCGGATCCGTCACGTGCGGTAACCCGCCAACTGCTTGTCTTTTCGGTCAGCGTCAAACTGAACTCAACTTCGCCGCGCGCTGCCTTGAACGGTTCGACCTGATAAATCATCGGCATCCACGACGTCGTGCGGTACGCAGACACGCTAACGTTCGCAGTCAGATCAGCTTCCGCCCAAACAGCGAAACAATTGACGCTGTTCACATCGGGCAATTCCCATGAAGCCTTCATCTCAACAAGATCAGGCATGCCCGAAACCATCCTGAGATCGGCTTCAACGAGCAATCGCGGTTCGCTGATCAGAGTCAACGTACTTCTGTCCTGAATCGCCAACGGCACATTCTTGGCCAGTCTGTCGAGGACCGATCCGCTCAGCGGAATTCCCGCCGGAAGCCGTTCATCCGAATTTTCAAGCCGTGCCGCAGACACTTTCAATCTGACGGCGTTCGGAATCAGTCTGCCGCCCGGTTTCAGAAATCGCTCGCGGGCGTCGATCATGATCGGGACGATCGATTCATCAAAAACCAGATGGCCGACGGTTTCGGAGACGACGATGTCGAATTCCCTTGCCAATTCGATCCGGCGCGAATCGCCTGAAACTATCTCAATTCGATCAGCAACACCATTTTCTTCGGCGAGGGCGCGGATGACGCCCGTCAGCAACGGTTCGTATTCGACAGCGACGACGCGCCGGGCGCCGAGCATTGCGGCGGCAACTGCCCAAACTCCGGTGCCTGAGCCGATGTCGAGAACCGTTGACCCGTCAGTTACCGCCTCACTCAAAGCCTGGTAAAAAGATCGGTTCCGTTCAGCGTCGGACAACAATCGCCGGTGCCCCTGAAGCAAGACGTCGGTATGGTTAAAGAGCCGGGCCTCGGCATCGGAAGCATCTTGCATCTCGACTTCGATCAAGTTCGCGGCGGGAAAATCCCCTGAAGCGCGATGATAAAATTCAAAGTCAGATAGGGCGGCATATTGTTATGCGGAAGGCTGCTTCCGGCGATGCTCGTTGCCTGCGGCCCCATCTGTGTATTCGCCGTATCGGAATATAGCGGCGGCGGCGTGCGCGTCGCTCCCAATGTCGACCAGGTGTTGTTGATCGGCGAATTCTGGTTATTTCCGCCGACGGCTCGTACCTGGTGAGTGTGCGACGGGATTTCCGACGTGAGAAGCGTCACCGACGGAGCTCCGCCGGTTTGGCCGAGGTCGTACAGACTCAATCCAGGCCCCTGGCCTTGCTGTAGCGGCGCGCATCCTTGAAGATCCGGCAACGCGAAATTGCTTTTGCCATTTCCGCCGTAGTAAGTCCCTAGAAGTGAAAACAAAGCGGTATTTTGGCTGAGCGGAAGCAACTGCCCGTCGCAAAATGCCCAGCCTGTCGGCGGAAACTGAAACCCAACGATTCTGATCTCGGCAACAAATTGGTCTGACATAATTGGCTCCTAGTTCTGACTTGGGAAAATACCCTGCAGCGCGATGACGAAATTCAGAACGAGATAAGGGCTCAAATTCGTGTGCGGTTGACTGCCGCCGACCGCCAAAATACTGGCGGCGTTCATTCCGCCGCTCGACGTCGGCGCGTATGATCCGGTCGCCGACCAAAAGTTGTTGGTCGGCTGCGCCTGATTCGCGAGGTTCGTACTGGCCGCAGGGGCATGCGAATGCGCCGGCAACTCCGACAGGGTCAACGTGTGTGCAGCCTCGCCGCCGGTCTGTCCCTGGGTAAAGCCGCTTCCCCTGTGAATTGGTACGCGTCCCTGAAGATTCGGGAGTGCGAAGTTGGTCGAGCCATTGCCGCCGTACGACGTTCCCAACAGCGAGAACAACGCCTGATTCTGATTGATCGGCAGTAAAAATCCATTGCAAAGTGCCCAACCACGCGGTGCAAAGTTGAAAGAGATGATCCTGATCTCGCCAAGAAACGGAGTACTCATATTTTTTTCTCCAAACTAACGTGAAAGCCGATCTATGAACCCGATCAGGTCGGCTGAGGAAAGATGCCAAAAAGCGCGATGATAAAATTGATCGCCAGATACGGCATCACATTCTCATGCGGTTGATTTCCGCCGATCGGTCCGAGCGCCTGAGCGTTCATCGCGAGGGCCGGTCCAGCGTCAGTGTAAATCGCATTGGAAGTCGAAGCGGCCCAAACGCTGCCCGTCGGCGCGGATCCGCCGTTGCCCGCCTGTCCGAGCGGAACATGCGAATGCGACGGGATCTGCTGCGTCGTCAGCGTCACCGTCTCGACACCGCCCGTTTCGGCAAGTATGTAATTGGTGCCCGACAAATTGCCAGAGTGAACTGGCACGCGGCTCTGAAGATTCGGCAACGCGAACGTGCTCTCGCCGTCACCGCCGTAGGTCGTGCCGATCAGCTGAAAAAGAACTTCATTCTCCGAAATCGGCAACAGCTGTCCCTGACAAAGCATCCAGCCCGCCGGCGCAAAATTACCGGCGAACATCCTGATCTCTCCGACATATGGTAATCCCATAACAATCGACCTCTTTTGTTTTCCTGAAACGAATCCTAACCCGCAGTGCCTGATTCACCGTTCCGGGCTGACTCCCAAAGCCGGTAAATACCCTCATCACGGATCGGCTTGAACCCGAGTCTCTCAAACAGGCGGGCCGATCGGTTGAATGACTCCAGATAGATCCTCACCGGCTTGACGGAATTTGCAAGTATCTCAGCGATTATGCTGCTGCCAACTCCGTTGCCCCGAAACTCGGGTGAAATTGTCAAATCGATAATACGGAGCTCGTCGGGGAGTTCGCAGAGATAAAGCCTGCCGATCTTCTTTCCGTCGACTTCGATAATTCTGAAAGAATCCGGCGGATAGCGCTCGGCGTAATGCCGCGTCTGCGCGTCAAACTGGAACTTGACGAACTCCTGTTTCTGTTCGTCGCTCCAAGGGACGAGCGCCAGTTCTTCTACCCGGGTGGATGCGTAAAGCGACAGCAGGAAATCGCCGTCCGATGATGTTACTGGGAGCATCTTGAGCGTCATCTGTCGCGTTCAAATTCGAGAAAAACCGGCACCACCAATATACTCTTTCGAGTCCGTAAAACGCAAAAGTATTTCGGCCGTTTTTGGAAATAAACTCGCTTTCGGATACAGTGTTCGTGAGGATTGAAACGATGAAATTTTCGAGACGGAATTTTGTGAAGCTCAGCGGCGCGGCGGCACTTGGCGGATTGGGGATTTCGGGACTGACTTTTGCGCGGAGCCCGGAGGCTGATGTTCTTGACGGCCTTTCGGCTGATTCGTTTCGGCGGCTGATCGGAAATCAATTCCAACTGATGAACGACTCAGGCCCGGTTTCAGCAAGATTGGTCAAGGTCGGAAGTTTCAATTCATCGGCGAAAGATGCCGATTGTTTTTCGCTCGTTTTCGAAATCGGTGACGAATCTGTTGGACAAGGGACGTTCTATGTTTTCAGCCAGCAGACCGGGACTTTCGAACTTTTCATGAGCGAAGGAAAGTCCGGAAAATCGAAAGCGCTGGTCGCGGTCATCAACCGGATCTGAACGTCAATCGCCGATCAGTCGATTGAATCCGGCCTCGTATCGATAGCCGTCCGCCTCCAGTGAGATCGGCACGAGAAAGAGTTCGCCGTCTCCGAGAACCGAGTGACCCAACGCGTACGTTTGTTGCGGAAGAAAGTGATCCGCCGATCCGCGGAAAACCAATGAGAACATTGACTGCCGTTTCAAGCCCTCACGGCGAAGAGCCTCAACGAGCTCGACTTCAACTCCATCGGCATCGCTCACGGTGAACTTTGTGTTCAGTTGCGCCGCAAAATCCTCGTATTCCAAATCTTCAAGCATTATTGAATTCCATCCCGTAATAAACGCCGTCGTCGCTGACAAACCTGAAACCGCAACGTTCGTAAAGCCTGATCGCGCCGACATTTCCTTTAAAAACGTTCAGACTTACAACTTCGGCCGTTGATTTAAGATCTTCGATCAGAGCCCGGCCGATCCCGCGTCCGCGAAAACCGCGCAGGATCGAAATGTCGACTATGTGCGCCGCACCGGGACTTTTCGAAACCAGTATTCGGCCAACGGGTTCATCTGACCAGCGGATGATCCGGTGATCCGCTTGCGGGTACGCCGCCGAGTACGATCGCATCTGCGCGGCAAACTGCATCGACAACAACGGTCCGATCTGTTCCGGTTGAAGGCCGTTCAATTCGAAGTCGTCACGGCGGACGTCAATGAACAGCGTTCTCAGAAACTCCTCGTCTGAAGCGCCGGCCGGCGTCGTGGTAAAGTTCCGCATCATTCCAAATCAATCGTCGTAGCGCTCTTTTGCCGGCGCGGTCGCGAGAAACTCTCGCGAGATCCGGTCCGAATAATCGGCAAGCAATTCATACAGGCGCTCTTTTTTCTTCGAATGCAGAATCAGGCCGACGTGTTTCGGCTTGTGGACGCGGTAAACGACTTCGGGATCATCAAAATGCGACGTGTCGGGATGTTCTTCCTTCGCGAGCGCAAGGCAAATCCCGGCGTATTCCTTTTTCAGCTTCGGCGCGCGGTACGGATTTTCATCCGTCGCGACCTCGAGTTTCGCCCATTCGCGCCAGAGGTTGAATCCGTTGGCGTGCTCCGTAACGTTTGCGATGTACGCGCCGCCGACGCGGCAGGCGACTTCGAGAAGAAAGAACTCGCCGGTCTCGTCCGACTTCAGAAACTCGGCATGCGCAACTCCACGCTCGTAACCGAATCCCTTGAGCAGCGCTTTGTTGAGTTTCTCGAGTTCCTTTCGCTCTTTCGACCGGTAATCGACGGTGAACGTCGAAAAAACGCCGCCCTGATGCGAGACCGTGTACGGCGGCGTTCCGTATTCGCTGACGCCGGCCGCGACGACCTCGCCGTTGTTGACGACCGAATCGACGTGATAAACCTTTCCGGCGACGAACCTTTCGATCAGAAACTGCGACGGATGGTCACGCCATGTGTTGCGATTGTCGAGGTCGGTCAGAACTTCCCAGATCTGATTCTTGGTTTCGCACTTGCGGATGCCGAACGCTGAAACCTCGGTCCGCGGTTTGACGATCCACGGCGCCGGGACGCGATCGAGGAAGTCGTTGATCGATTCCTGATTGAAGACGCCGATGAACTCAGGACACGGAATCCCGATCGCGCCGGCGAGATTCCGCATCCGCAATTTATCACGGAAGCGGAGACCGTAGCTTCCGGAAATTCCGCCGATCTGCAGATGCTCGCGCGCTTTTGCCGCCGTCAGGACGTCGAATTCGTCGAGCCCGACAATGCGGTCAATCGGGTGACGTCCGGCGATGTTCGTGATCGTTCTGATGTAGGCTTCGGCCGATGCATGGCCGTCGACAGTTTCGACTTCGTTGAGGCTCGTCCAGGCCCAGTCAGAATCTTTGATGTCGTTGCGCGTCACGAGCGTGACGTGCCATCCGGCATTCTGGCATTCTTCAAGAAACTCGTTTCCCTTGAACTCGCTGGCGATGCAAACAATGTATTTTCTCATGGCGGCCCTTTTGTGTTGCGCGCGAAAAATGGCACAATCAGTTCTCTAAACACGCGTTAAATGCTTACTTCGACGTTAGCAAAACGGGCATTTAGTTGCAAACGAATCGGGTCACGTACGGAGTAGGATCAAATGGGTTTTGACGCCGCGGATTTTATCTCAAATCTGGTAATTTATATGGTCGTATGGCTGTTTGCGGTCTCCGCTCATGAAGCCGCGCACGCCTGGATGTCGCTTAAGTTCGAGGACGACACAGCCTATTTGCTCGGACGTGTGACGCTTAATCCAATACCGCACATCGATCCGGTCGGAACGATGATCCTGCCGATCATCGGTTTCATGATGGGCTATTTTCAAGGCGGACTCGGAATGCCGCTCATCATGTGGGGAAAACCGACGCCCGTCAATCCACTCAAATGGCGAAACAAGGACCTTGCCAACATTATGGTTTCGCTCGCCGGCATCGCCGTCAATTTGCTGATCGCTTTCGGTGCAAGTGCAATCTTCAAGATCCTCGCAGCGTATTCGGTGCTGACTCCGCAGAACGTCACCGAAGGGTTGACCGCGCCGTTGTATTCGATCCTTTTCAGCACGATCGTGCTCAACGTCGGGCTCGCTATCTTTAATTTGCTGCCGTTTCCGCCGCTTGACGGAAGCAAGGCGCTGCAGTCGCTTTTGCCGAGCAGTTTCGAACCGTTGTTCGACATGCTCGAAACGTACGGATTCCTGATCCTGATCGTCCTTATGCAAATGGGAATCATTTCGTTCCTTGTCGGACCGATCCGGCGATTCATTCTATATTTCTTGCTGTAACGATGAAAAAACGAATATTCAGCGGCGCTCAGCCGACCGGTGATCTGCATATCGGAAATTACCTCGGCGCGCTCCGCAATTGGGTCAATCTTCAGAACGATTACGAGAGTTTCTACTGCATCGTCAATCTCCATGCGATCACGATGCCGCAGGATCCGGTGCAACTGCGCCAAAAAACGCTCGATCTGGCACGGATTTATCTCGCCGCCGGCGTCGATCCGGAAACTGCGACGATCTTCATTCAATCGGATGTTGCGGAACATGCCGAATTGGCATGGATCCTTTCGTGCATCGCGCGGATGGGCGAGCTTGAGCGCATGACGCAGTTCAAGGACAAGGGAAAAGGCAACCGCGAACGCGCCGGCGTCGGGCTTTTCACCTATCCCGTGCTGATGGCGGCCGACATCCTGCTATATCAAACGCATCTTGTCCCGGTCGGAAAAGATCAGAAGCAGCACCTTGAACTGTCGCGCGATCTGGCGGAACGGTTCAATCGAGATTACGGGCAGGCGTTCATCGTTCCGGATCCGTTCATTCCGCCGGTCGGGGCGAACATTCTTTCACTTCAGGATCCGGCGAAAAAGATGTCGAAATCGGATGAAAATCCAAATGGCTCGATCTTTCTGCTTGACGATCCGGATACGATCGCGAAAAAGATCAAGCGCGCCGTGACCGACTCAGGCACGACGATCGTTTTCGACGAGTCGCGTCCGGCGATCCATAATCTGCTGACGATCTATCATCTGATGACGGGCAAATCGGCGAATGAGATCGAAACGCATTTTCAGGGAAAAGGCTACGGCCATTTGAAATCGGAACTCGCCGACGCCGTCGTCGATTTCCTCAAACCGTTCCAGGAACGGATCAAAGATTTCGACGATGCCAGTCTCGAAAAAATACTCCGCGAAGGAGCCGAAAAAGCTCGGACCGTCGCCCGCGCGACGCTCACGGATGTTTACGCGAAGATGGGAATAAGGCGGTGAGGAACCAGCCGTCAGATGTCAGATGTCAGATGTCAGACGTCAGATGTCAGATATCAGTGCCGTTCTGACGTCTGGCGTCTGGTGTCACACGACTCACCTACTGCGCATTGTCTACCTTCTGACGTCTGCCAGCTGACGTCTGACAGCTGACGTCTGACGTCTGAATTCAGATTTGCGAAAACTATGAAAATCACAATTTACGAGAAACCGACCTGAACGACCTGCCGGAATCTCGGCACGTTGTTTCGTGAAAACAACATTGATACCGAACGCGTCAATTACTTTACCAAGCCGTTTTCGGCCGAAAGTTTGAGCGCGTTGATCACAAAAACGGGGCTTGCGCCGTTTGAGGTTTTGCGAAAGGGCGAGATCAAAGAGACTTCGTTGACGAAAGAATCGACGCTCGACGAAGTTGTCGCCGAAATCCTGGCGAACCCGAATCTGCTCCAGCGTCCGATCGTCGAAGTCGGCGAAAAAGCCGTCATCGCAAGACCGATCGAAAAAGCTCTGGAAATCTTGGAAAAGTGAACAGGTGGAAAGGCAAAAGTAAAAAGTAAAAAAGGTGAAAGAGTGGAAAGGTGGAAAGGTGGAAAGGTGAAAAGGTGGAAAGGTGGAAAAGGTGAAAGAGTGGAAAGGTGGAAAAGGTGAAGAGCCGAACGCAGCAGGCGGATTTTTCTTTGCCATATCACCTTACTTTTTCCTTTCCACCTTGCATTTTCACTCGTTCACCCTTTCACCCTTTCACTTTTCCACTTTTCCACTTTTTCACTTTTCCACTTTTCCACTTTTCCACTTGCGCAACATGAAACAACAACCCCAGATCGCGATCACACCCGATCCACCGTATTACGCGGTGATCTTTACGTCGCTGCGTACCGACATCGATGACGGATATGCCGAAATGTCGGGGCGCATGGTCGAACTGGCCGCCGAACAGGATGGCTTTCTCGGCGTCGAATCGGCGCGTGACGGGCTCGGGATCACGGTCAGTTACTGGCGCGATCTTGACTCGATCCGCAAGTGGCGCGAACATGCCGAACACCGGGTTGCGCAGCAATACGGATTCGAAAAATGGTACCGGTCGTTTGCGACGCGCGTCTGTCGGGTTGAACGCGATTCATATTTCGGGATCGATACCACAAAAGACTGAATTTTGGAGACACTTTCACATCTTCGGCAATTGTATGCCTTTAACGATTGGGCGAACCGGCGGGCGGTCGCGGCTGTGCGCGATTCGGGTTCCGACCGGGCGCGCGGCGTTCTGGCTCATTTTCTGACCACTGAGATCGAGTATTTTGACCGGCTTTACGGAAAAGACTCAAAGGGATTCGATTTCTGGCCGGATCTGACGGTTCAGGAATGCGGCGACATGGCGCGCGAATCGGCCGAACGATACGAACGGTTGCTGAGAAAATTTGATGAGGAAGGTCTCGATCATTCCGCCCGTTACCGCACCAGCGAAGGAGTCTGGCACGAAAATACGTTTCGCGAACTTCTGTCGCACGTCGTTTTTCATTCGGCATCACATCGCGGAAATCTCGCGATCATCCTTCGCGACGAGAACTTCGAACCGCCAACGTTTGACTACATCATCTATCTCCGGGAAACGAAGTATTTCTAGCCGCATCAGATCGCAAGTCCCAACCGGAACACCTAATTCGGATCGTACACGGTATCGAGGCTGAAGTCGCCGATCGCAAATTGAAAATCAATGCCGTCCTAAAAGTTTTCAATTGATCATCGAAGGATCCGGAAAACATGCGTGGACGAGGTGAAAAGAGCGGAATCTGAAAGAGAACCCTCTGAGGGTGATGGTTTGTTCAAAATTCAAGAATCAACATATTCAACATTCAAAGTTGATTGGATTTCTTGAATGTTGAGTTTT
>JBGASE010000116.1:0-11136 GCA_044229875.1 Pyrinomonadaceae bacterium
ATCTTGCGCGTCTTGCCGGATCGTCGGCGCATCTCAGGAGTTTGCGGCGTACGGCGGCCGGGTCTTTTTCAATCGGTCAGGCGTTGACGCTCGAAGCTCTGGCCGAAGCTGTCGGCGACGGACGCGTTGAAGATCATTTGATCCCGATGAACCGGGCCGGTGACCGGTTGCGCGCAATGACGCTTGCGCCGGATCGGGTTGTGAAGACGCAAAACGGACTGAGCACGCGTGTTTTCGACGCCGGATTCGCTGAGGGCGAGAATGTTCGGATGATCGATCAATCGGGGGAACTGGTAGCGATCGGAACATTTCTGGCCGACGAAAATGCCGTTCGGCCGAAGATAGTTTTGGTGTAAGATGGGGCAGGGATATGAAGAAGAAGCACATTGCACTTGGAGTCGGCGGCGTCATTGGCGGCGTCATCGCATGGAAATTGGCGTCTCGGCCGGCGACCGTCCACTTTGAAGAAGTCGCGGACCGCATCGTCCACGCCGACCACTCGCATTTTATCGACGTCGATGGGATCGAGATCCATTTTCAGGAGTTTGGCGACCGGTCGCATCCGACGATGCTTCTCGTTCACGGCTTCACGGCATCGGTTTATGTCTGGAAAACCGTCGCACCGATGCTTGCCGCCGCCGGATTTCACGTCATCGCTGCCGATCTTGTCGGTTTCGGTTTTTCGCAAAAACCGGCGTGGTTCGATTACACGATCCAGTCGCAGGCACGGATTTTGTCGCGGCTGATGGATCGGCTCGGGATCGGGACGGCGACGGTCGTCGGAAGTTCCTACGGCGGCGCGGTCGCGCTGACGCTGACGCTTGATTATCCGGAACGCGTCGGACGTCTGGTGCTTGTGGACGCGGTCATCAACGACGAGCCGAAGGATCATCCGATTCTCAAACTGGCGTCGGTGCCGGGCGTCGGCGAAGTCATGACGCCGTTCCTGATCGACTCAAAACTGTTCATGAAGCTCCGCATGCAGAACACGATTGCGCCGGCCAATCATCATCTGATCACGAACGACCGGATTGAATCGATCATCCGACCGCTGGCGGCTGCCGACGGGCATCGGGCGGTGCTTCATACGGGGCGAAACTGGAATGCCGATCGGATCGAACACGATCTCGGGCTGATCAATCAACCGACGCTGATCATTTGGGGCGAAGAAGATTCGGTCGTACCGCTCAGGCATGGTGAGACCTTGTACAATTCGGTCCTGCATTCGCGGCTTGTGGTTCTCAAGGAATGCGGTCATGTGCCGATGGAGGAAAGACCCGAGATCTTTACCGAGCTGGTGTCTGACTTTTCACGCGCACCGAAACTGACCGGTGACAGGCTCGAAAAGTAGCGCGGGTTAAAGCTTCAGATCCTTTTTCAGATCTTTCGGATTCGTCGGTTTTGTGAACACCGAATCGGGGACGTTCCTGTTGTATTCGATCGTGATGTAATTGATCCGCGAAGTCTGGATTCCGCCCGAAAAGTGATCGACGATGTACGGAGCTTTGATTCCGCCGGTCTCGACAAACTGTGCATACCGATCCTCTTCCTTCGATTCCTCGCCGTCCGCGTTCACCGATTTGTAGACCGCTTTGACGGGCGTTCCTTCTGCCGTGAACTCATATTCGACGACGAATTCGTCGTCAAAGGTCAGCCGGATGACGTCGTTTCGCTTCCCGAGAGTCGCTTCGCGTTTGCCGACATAGGTCAGGACGCCGTTCCCGCGCCAGGCGCCGCGCAGAAGATTGTCGAGACTGACTTTCATCCCGCGTTTGAAGTCCGCAATCTGTTTTTCGTTCTGAACGTTGATGACGCCGGCCGCTCCGTCAAAAATCCAGCCCGTGTCACCGACGTTTGTCTGGATGTTTTTGACTCCGTTGAACTTAAACTCGGTGCGTTCCTTGTCGGGATAAACGATGACGTCGGTGAAGGTCTGAAATGAAACGATCACGCCGTCGCGCATCATACTGAATTTGCCGGTTGCGTAAAGCGTTTTGACGTTCAGATAATTGCTTCCGCCGAGATATGTGACCGCCTTTTTTATAACCGCTTCGGCGGCTTCGTCGTTCTTCGCCTGCGCCAACGCTCCCACATGTGCGAGCACGACGAAGACGATCGCAAACGTCAGAGTTACGCGTTTACGCGTGAGGGTGTTTCTTTCGAAATCGAGCTTATTGCACATACCGTCTTCACGCGTAAACGCGTAACTCTAACATCGCGTAGACGCGTAACTCTAACATCGCGTAACTCTAACGTTAGTTCAGACTGAACGCGTCGATCGGCTTGACGACGATCTCGCCGTCTTCGGCGTCGACGGAAAAGCGCGTTGACGCTTTCCATTGGTTGGTCAGCGGCAATTTCACCTTCTGATCGATAAACCGCTTCAGAAAACGCGCTCCGTAGGTCGGGCTGAATCCCTTTTCAGTCATCAGATCAAGCGCCGATTCCGTCACTTCGACCAGTTTGCCCTGGCGTTCCATCCGACGTTTCAGTTTGCCGACGTAGATCTTCGCGATCTCTTTCACTTCATCCATCGTAAGCGGTGAAAAGATCACGATCTCGTCGATGCGGTTTCGGAATTCGGGCGTGAATCGATCTTCGGCCGCCTTCATTACGTCCTGTTTGATCGCCTTCAGCTCGCCGAGCGACTTCATGCCGAACCCGAGCGGCTTTTCGTATTTCTTAAAGCTGTTCGAACCGAGATTCGAGGTCATGATCACGATCGCGTCCGAAAGATAGACCTTTTTGCCGCGTCCGTCGGTCATCCAGCCCTCGTCGAACGCCTGCAGGAACAGGTTCATCAGATACGGATTGGCCTTTTCGACCTCGTCGAGGAGCAAAACCGTGTACGGATTTTCGCGCAATTGCTCCGTCAGGATTCCGCCGCGTTCCGAACCGACGATGCCGCGCGGCATGCCGATCAGTTTTTCGATGCCGACCGTGCCGTCGCCGTATTCCGACATGTCGATGCGGATCATCTTCTGCTCATCGCCGAACATGAATTCGGCGACGGCTTTCGCGAGCTCGGTTTTGCCAACGCCCGTCGGGCCGAGGAACAGCAGCACACCGTCCGGCGCGTAATGATTTTCCTTGAGCGGTCCTTTGTTGAGCCGCAATCGTTCGGCGACTGCGCGAACCGCGTCCTTCTGGCCGATGACGCGATCCCCGAGTGCAGCTTCCATCAGAGAAAAGCGATCCGAAGTATCGCGATAGATCATGTCCTTCGGAATCCGCGATTCCTGCGAAATGACTTCGATGATGTGCTCCGGTTTGACGATCATCGACGACGGTTCGTTGATCTCGACCTTGACCGATGCCGTGTCGAGCCAGCCGATTGCTTTATCGGGAAGATGAAGGCTGCGGATATATTTCGGAGACATCTCAAGCGCGGTATTGATCGCCTCGTCCGAGATCGTCACCGAATAATTCTTTTCGAGCCGCGGCCGAAGTCCGAGCAGGATCTCGCGTGTTTCGTCGATCGTCGGTTCCTGAACCTTGACCAATCTGAAACGGCGTGAAAGCGCCTCGTCCTCACCGATATATTCCTTGTATTCAGTCAGCGTCGTCGCGCCGATGATCCGCAGTTCGCCGCGCGCGAGGGCCGATTTGAACATGTTTCCGGCATCGGACGACGTTCCCATTGCCGCGCCCGCACCGATGATCGTGTGAGCCTCATCAATGAAAAGAATGATATTGTCCTTCTCTTTTACCTCGTCGATGATGCCCTTGATCCGTTCTTCGAACATTCCGCGCAGCATCGTGCCGGCGACGAGTCCGCCCATCTGAAGCTGTACGATATGTGCGTCGCGCAGCCGCGCCGGCACTTTTTCGGGTTCAAGTTCGATCAATCGGGCAAGTCCTTCGACGACCGCCGTTTTGCCGACGCCCGGTTCGCCGACGAGCATCGGCGAATTCGATCGTTCGCGGTGGCAGAGAATTTCGATCATCTGCCGGATCTCGAGTTCGCGGCCGATTGTCGGCGGAATCTTGTCCTGACGTGCGAGTTTATTCATCGAAACGCCGAAATGTCGAAGAAACGACGGCAACTCGTATTTCTGCCTGACGCGTTCTTCTTCCTTTTCGCGTTTGTGGATCCGCGTTCGCGCGGTCTGCGCGACTTCTTCGGCCGGAACGCCAAGATTCTGAAGGACATCGTTGAGAATCGACGCTTCATCGTTCGACAGCACGTAGAAGATATCGCTTCCGTCGATCACGCGCCGCCCCTGCGAACGAGCGCGATCCATCGATCGTTTGAACAGATCGGTAGTTTCAGGCGCGATCCGAAATCCTTTCCCGGTGTGCTGACGGCCGATCTCCATCCGCTTTTCGATCAACAGGCGGACGGTCCGCGGGTCGACCGCAAGATCGCGCATCGTTGCATTGAACAGATCGCCTTCTTCAAGGGCAATGGCGTGCAGGATATGTTCGATCGAAACATAGTTCTGATCGCGCCGCTTCGACTCATCGAGCGCGGTTTCAAGAATCCGCCGCCCGCTGTCGCTGAATTTGTCCTTGTATGCGTCTATATCTGCCATAAAAACTCCAACTGTTTGATGCCCTTGTTCCCGAATTTTATGCCACGTTCAATCGTATCATTTCGGTATTCGGGATTACCAAGAAAATCTCAAGTTCAAGAATCGTTTAAGAATCAAGATTCAAGAATCAAGGTTCAAGCCATCTTGAATTTTGAATCTTAATTCTTGAATCTTGAACCACCCTTGAATTTTGAATCTTAATTCTTGAATCTCTCTTGAATCCCACTAGAACCGGATCATGCCGCTTTGCCGACCTGTACACGAGCCGGCCGCAAAAGCCTCTCGCCGAATTTGTACCCGCGGGCGAACTCGGCCGTGATCTTTCCGTCCTGATCCGCTTCGGTCGCGATCATTTCGACGGCCTCATGAAGTTCTGGGTCAAAATCCGCGCCGACCGCGACGATCGCTTCAACGCCAAGTCCGGCGAGCGTTTGCTCGAACATCCGCGCAGTGCCTTTGACGCCAACAAGCAGATTGTCGAACGATGCGTCTGACTCGCTAGCGTTTACGGCAAGAATCAGATTGTCGAGGACCGGGAGAAGCGACGTCAAAAACTCGCTCTTCTCGATCTGCATCCGCTGTTCATTGTGCCGCTGAAGCCGCTGGCGCATCTCGGCGGTTTCACGCTCCATCTGCGCCTTGAGTTCGTCGAACTTGGCCTGCACGCCGACCAGTTTATGCTCGGCCGCTTCACGCCGTTGCCTTTCGACGGAGACTTCCTCCTCAAGTTTCAGGACGATCGGCAGCACCTGTTCGTGCTTTGCCTCGGTTGTTTCTTCTTCGTTTTTCACACGTTCGCCATCAGCGTTGAATTTCCGTTTATCGACCACGGGAATCTTGTCGCCGTCTTCTTCCAAAAGTTCTTCGATATTTTCTTTGCTCAGTTCCTCTGCACTCATCTTTTTCCGTTTGAACCAACTCATAAAATTGCCTGATTAGTCTAACAGACTGGCGAGTTGTTCAGAAATTCCGCATCGGTGACGAAATTCCGCGACGCGGCGGATCAACGGAATTTAACCCGCAATCCGCCGGCCGCGGAATAATGTCCGATGTCCGGACTCAGGCCGTCGCCGACGATGTGTCCGACAAAAATTTGAGATGGCCGTCTTCGGCCGAAATCCGTAAACTCTGTCCCGAAACGATTTCGCCGCTGAGAAGTTTCATCGCCAGCGGATTCTGGATCATCGTCTGGATCGCGCGCTTCAGCGGACGTGCGCCGAACGTCGGATCGTAACCCTGTTCGACAAGCAGATCCTTGGCCGAATCCTCAAGCGTGATCGTGATCCCGCGATCCGCAAGATTTTTGCGAAGCCGTTCAAGCTGCACCTCGATGATCGCCGTGATTTCAACCTTCGATAGCTGCGTGAAGACCACGATGTCGTCGATCCGATTCAGAAACTCCGGCTTGAATGACGATCGCAGGACATCCATCACGATCTCTTTGATCGGCGTATCGACGAGTCCGGCATTCTGGATCTCGCGCGAGCCGAGATTGCTGGTCATGATCAGCACCGTGTTCTTGAAATCGACGACCCGTCCCTTCGAATCCGTCAGTCGACCGTCGTCGAGGATCTGCAGCAGAACGTTGAACACGTCGGGATGCGCCTTCTCGATCTCATCAAACAGCACGACCGAATACGGGCGCCGGCGAACGGCTTCCGTCAACTGCCCGCCCTCGTCGTAACCGACGTATCCCGGCGGTGCGCCGATCATCCGCGCGACTGCGTGCTTTTCCATGTATTCGGACATGTCGAGCCGGACCAGGGCACGTTCGTCGTCAAACATGAACTCGGCCAATGCCTTTGCCGTTTCGGTTTTGCCGACGCCGGTCGGACCGAGAAATATGAACGAACCGATCGGCCGGTTCGGATCCTGCAGTCCGGCGCGTGCGCGTCTGACTGCATTTGCGACCGCCTCAAGCGCGTCGTCCTGGCCGATAACCCGCTTGCGCAGGTTCGCTTCCATCTTGACGAGCTTTTGCATTTCGCCTTCGAGCATCTTGCTGACGGGGACGCCGGTCCATTTCGCGACGACTTCGGCGACGTCCTCGTCATCGACCTCTTCCTTGAGAAAGACTCCTTCTTTCTGAAGCTCGGCAAGCCGCGCCTGCTCGTCGCTCAGTTGCTTTTCAAGCGTCGGGATCGTGCCGTACTGAAGTTCCGCCGCTCGGTTCAGATCGCCTGCCTGACGCGCCTGGTCAAGTTGGAGACGCGCCTGTTCAAGTTGCTCTTTGCCCTCGCGCATCTTTTCGATCTCTTCCTTTTCGGACTGCCATTTCGCCTTCATCCCGCCCGATTTTTCCTTCAGATCCGCTATCCGCTTTTCGATGTCGGCGAGGCGTTCCTTGGCTTTCGTGTCGGTTTCCCGCGAAAGCGCCTGGCGTTCGATCTCGAGCTGAAGGATCTCGCGTTCGAGAACGTCGATCTCCTGCGGAAGCGAATCGATTTCGATCCGCAATCGTGACGCAGCTTCGTCGATCAGGTCGATCGCCTTGTCGGGAAGAAACCGATCGGTGATATAGCGGTTCGACAGATTGGCGGCGGCGACGATCGCCGCGTCCGTGATCCGGACACCGTGATGCACCTCGTACTTTTCCTTCAGTCCGCGGAGAATCGCGATCGTGTCCTCGACATCCGGCTCGCCGACATAGACCTGCTGGAACCGGCGCTCAAGGGCTTTGTCCTTTTCAATGTACTTCTGATATTCGTTCAGCGTGGTCGCGCCGACGCAGCGCAGCATGCCGCGCGCGAGCGCCGGCTTGAGCATGTTCGACGCGTCGATCGCGCCTTCTGAAGCTCCGGCGCCGACAAGCGTATGGAGCTCGTCGATAAAAAGAATGATCTGACCGTCGGATTTTTCGATTTCCTTGAGAACCGCCTTCAGCCGGTCTTCAAATTCGCCGCGATATTTGGCACCGGCCAGCATCGCACCCAGATCAAGTCCGACAAGTCGTTTGTTTTTAAGGGTTTCGGGGACATCGCCGGAGACGATCCGCTGCGCGAGCCCCTCGACGATCGCGGTTTTGCCGACGCCCGGTTCGCCGATCAGGACCGGGTTGTTCTTCGTTCGGCGCGATAGCACCTGAACGGTTCTCCGGATTTCATCGTCGCGGCCGATCACCGGGTCAAGTTTCCCCTTGCGCGCCCGCTCGGTAAGATCCATCGCATATTTTTCGAGCGCCTGGAAGTTTTCTTCTGCGTTCGGATCGGTGATTCTCGAGCCGCCGCGCATTTCGGCAATGACCTTTGCCGCATCTTCGCGGGTGACTCCGTTTGAGCGCAGGATGCGGCCGGCGTCGCCCGTTTTTTCCTCGGCAATCGCGAGCAGGAGATGTTCGGTCGAAACGTAATCGTCCTGCATCGTTTCAGCTGCCTTTTGCGCGTCCTGAAAGATCGTGTTTATCCGCGAGCTGAAATATTGCTGACCGCCCGAGACTTGCGGAAATCGGGCGATCGCGGCAAGCACGTCGGTCAGAATCGTCTGCGTGGCGGCGCCGATCTTACCGAGGATCGGCCGCAGCGTGCCTTCTTTCTGCTCAAGCATTGCAGCCAGAAGATGTTCCGGCTCAACCTGCTGGTTCTGGTTCTTTTCCGCAAAACCGATCGCTTCCTGAACGGCTTCCTGGCCACGAATTGTAAATCTGTCGAGTCTCATAAGTCCTTCTATTCCAGAAAATTCCAGATTCCAAATTCCATCCGGGCTTGGTACGACTCAATTCCAGTTCAGCCCGCATCTTGGAACCTGAAATCTGGAATATCTGGAATCAGCCTTTAGGCCGTCGCTTCGATCGTCTTCGACGCGTCGCCGATCTTGATTTCGATCCGGCGCGGCTTGGCTTCCTCGCGTTTCGCGAGCGTCAGCTTAAGTACGCCGTTATCGAAGACCGCGTTCACATTTTCGCTTGAAACGGTCGGCGGCAAAGTGAACGACCGTGTAAAACTTCCGTACGCGCGTTCGACACGATGAACGTTGCCACCTTCATCCTTCTTTTCAAAGCGGCGTTCGCCATGAAGCGAAAGCACGTTGTTCTCGATCGACACATTGACGTCTTCCGGCTTCATTCCGGGCAACTCCGCTTCGATCACAAGGTTGTCCTTGTTCTCAAAGATGTCGACGCTCGGCGTCCAAGCACCGCGCATGATCTCGCGGTCGTCACCGCGCGACAAATTCGACACAAATAGTCTGTTCATTTCGTCCTGCAAACCTCTAAGTTCGCGAAAAGGATCATATTTGGTAATGCTCATAATCGTTTCCTCCAACTTAATTTCGGCTATGTCAAACTAGCTTAGCCTAAATGCATAATAAAATCTGAGTGTGATGTTGTCAAGTATCTCGTCTGACAAAAATTGCGGTCCAAATATCGCGTTTTCGGATGACACCCGCGGGCATTCTCGGTTATATTCAGCAATCGTAAAACTACTTTGTGAAATAAACTTATGGATTACTCCTACAACCCCGAGTTTATCGTTGCGGAGCCGTCAACCAAATTCCGTTTGGTCCGCAACGTCGTTATTGTTCTGTTGCTTGCGATCGTCGCCGCCCGTGCATTCGGTGCAGTGCAGCTTGATTATTTTTCGGCTGAAACGACATTGATCCACACCGTTGGACAGATTGTTGAAAAGGACGGCGGAAAAACGGGAAGTCTGGTCGAGAGATCTTCAGACACGCGGGCTACTTCGACCGATTCGGTTTGGCGTTACGGGATCGGAAAGCCTGAAGCCGCAATCGATCGTTCTGCGCTGGCGGCAGATATCGCTGACAAGATCAGAAGAACGCCGATCGTCGGGAACCTGAATATCGTCGTCGACAGGCTTGAATTGAGCGGTGCGATGTGGATGCCGCTCAGAAAGTCGGGTTCGGGCAACTTCACGGTCTCGATTTCAGGATCGGAAATCGGATCGATCGTCGTTTCGGGAACCGTTGAAACGACCGTCAGCGGTCCGGCGACATCGCATACCGTTGAGCGTCTGATTGCCGACAAAATCACGATCGCGGTCGCCGGGGTCGTCGCCGACAGAATGAAGGCAGCGACCAAGAAAACTTAAACATGAAAATACTTCGTGAAATCCTGTCACCGCTGATCGCCGTCCTGGCGGCTTTCGTGGTCGGGGGAATCATTGTTCTGCTGATCGGCGACAGTCCGTTGCGGACGTTTTCGCTCCTGATCGGGAACTCGTTCGGTTCGCTCCGCGATATCGGCTACACGCTGTTTATTGCGACTCCGCTGATCTTTACCGGACTTGCCGTGGCCGTCGCCTTTCGCTGCGGATTGCTGAACATCGGAGCCGAAGGGCAGCTTTACGTCGCGGCCTTCGTCACCGCCTGGGTCGGGATCAAGTTCGGCGGAACCGTCGTCAACGTCTTCGGGAAGGACGTCGATTACTCGTGGGTGTCGCTTCCGTCATTTCTGTTGATCCCGCTGTGCCTCGTCGCGGCGGTCGTCGCCGGCGGTATTTGGGGCGCGATTCCGGGATATCTGAAGGCGCGCTTCGGATCGCACGAGGTGATCAACACGATCATGCTGAACTTCATCGCGATCGCGATGGTCAGTTATTTCACGCAGTATCATTTCAAGCAATCTGGCGACCCGATCCTCCAAACGGTGCCGATCGGTGAAGCCGCTCACATTCCCCGCATCAGCCAGTTCATTCCGGGAATGCCGGACTTTGTTCCGCTCAGCGTCGCGTTTCTGCTTGCGATCCTGATGTGCGTTCTGGTCTACGTCTTTTTGTGGAAAACGAAATGGGGTTACGAGCTGCGTGCGACCGGTGAGAATCCTTCGGCGGCCGAGTACGGCGGAATCTCTCCGAAGAAACAGATCATTATCGCGATGACGATCTCGGGCGGATTGGCCGGCATGGTTGCGATCGGCGAAGTTCTCGGCTATCGGTACCGGTATTACGACGGATTTTCGGACGGCTGGGGATTTCTCGGGATCGCCGTCGCATTGCTCGGCCGCAATCATCCGCTCGGAGTGTTCGTCGCCGCCATCTTTTTCGCGGTGCTCAAGCGCGGCGACATCTTTGTCGATGCGTTTACCGAATATGTTTCAAAGGATCTGGTCGAAGTCCTGCAGGCGATCGTGATCATATTCGTGGCTTCATTGCAGAAGTTTTCAAAGAAATAAGATGAGCGAACTATTTTCAGCGACATTTCTCGCGATTCTCTTTTTTGCGACGATCCGCAATGCGACGCCATTGATCTTTGCCGCGCTCGGCGGGATGTTCTCTGAGCGTTCCGGCGTCATCAACATCGCGCTTGAAGGCCTGATGCTGGCCGGCGCATTTACGGCTGCCGTCGTCACCTACCAGCTTCAGAACCCGTACATCGGATTTCTCGCGGGAATGGCGTCGGGTGCGCTGCTGGCTCTCGTGTACGCGATCGCGGTCATCAAGTTCGAGGCCGATCAGGTCGTCACCGGCACCGCCGTCTGGATGATGATGCTCGGACTTCCGCCGGTCATCAGCGCCGCGGTTTATGATTCGGCGGGTTCGACGCCGCAGATCGACATCGCATACAAGATTCCGGAGTTGTTCAATTCGATCTCATACGCGTCGATCCTTGCGTTTCTGTTGGTTCCGATCTGTTGGTACGTGCTTTA
>JBGASE010000117.1:0-11118 GCA_044229875.1 Pyrinomonadaceae bacterium
TCTCGATCATCATTCGTCAAGTCCGGCGGATTCAGGCGGCGATATTGACGCGCAATGGGAAGAAGTCAATTCAAGTGGAGCGGAGTCCGTTTTTGGTCATAATCCGACACCCGACCAATCGGACGTCGAAGAAAACGCTCATGCCGTTGGGATCGACTATGCCGATAACGAACCGCTGGATTTTGTCGCAAAAATAGCTCGCCGCGATCGTGACCGCTACGAGCTGAACGAAAATTCAAAGGGCGGACGCGAATCCATCTGAGAAACCGCGCACGCGTCCGTCAGTCATTGTAGATCTTGACGACCGGTTTGCCGTTCGCGTCGATGTACGCGCGGTACATGCCGTCGGAATTGAACGAAATCCCCATATTCCCGAACTTGTCGAGCACGATCACACCGCCGTCGCCGCCGAGCGTCTTGACCTTGTTCATAACTGTGTCGGCAGCTTGCTGGACAGGCATCGCGCGGTATTCCATTTGCGCCGCGATGTCGCGTGCGACGCCGACACGAATGAAATATTCGCCCCATCCCGTCGCTGAAACCCCGCAGGTATCGTTGTTGGCATAAGTTCCCGCACCGAT
Organism: Pyrinomonadaceae bacterium; assembly: GCA_044229875.1. Lineage (GTDB taxonomy): Bacteria > Acidobacteriota > Blastocatellia > Pyrinomonadales > Pyrinomonadaceae > JAFDVJ01. The sequence continues at coordinate 582 of JBGASE010000117.1, forward strand.
GATCGGCGCGTCGCCGACCCGTCCGTACTTTTTGTAAGTCATTCCGCCGGTTGATGTTCCGGCTGCGATGTTGCCGTTCTTATCGAGCGCGACAGCGCCGACCGTACCGAATTTGTTTTCGGGCAGCTTTTGCGTCTCGGTCATGGCGGCGTAAAGCTCGTCTTTTGAAGAATTGTCAGTCAATTCGCTCTGTTTTGACTTCAGCTTTTGCTCTTTGATGACAAGCTGCAGAGCGTCCCAACGATGCTGGGTCCAAAAATACTTCGGATCGACAAGTTCGATTCCCTTCTCCGCCGCAAATTTTTCCGCCCCTTCACCGAACATCATCACGTGGGGAGACTTTTCCATTACCGCGCGCGCCAAAGTGATCGGATTCTTGACACGATGAAGCCCGGCGACTGCACCGGCATTCTGCGTCTTGCCGTCCATCACGGACGCATCGAGCTCGTTCTTGCCGTCCGCCGTGAAAACCGCACCTTTTCCAGCGTTGAACAAGGGCGAATCCTCGAGAATCCGGATCGCGATCTCAACCGCGTCGAGCGCGGTTTTTCCATCTTGCAACGCCTTGTATCCGGCGACGACCGCCTCTTCAAGCTTTTGTTTGTATTCGGCTTCCTTTTCCGGCGACAAAGTGCCTTTCTTAATAACACCGGCACCGCCGTGAATGATGAAAGCGAGACGTGGATTCTGAGGCCCCTGAAGCTGCTTGATCTCGGAATATCCGCCCTTTTGGGCGATTACCGGCGAAATCACGATGACGACGATCAGGAAAATGGAAATTAAGCGGTTCATTCAATCCTCCGAAGTGTATTGGTTTCCAGAAGATTACCACAGACCGTTGTCATCGTTCACCGGCCGCGACCGATTGCCGGTCAGGGCACGTAAATGTTGAGGATTTCTTTCCGTTCGAACGCGGTCTCGGCCCCGCCGAGTACCGGAAACGTGCGCTTGACCGGCGTTCGGCGCGTTCCGATCGCATCAAGTCCAAGAACCTCGCGATAGACGAACAAATGAAAGTCGTGGGTTAGCCAGTTCCAGTCATACTCTTCAAACGTTCGTTTGAGAATGCATCGCGGAAAAGCCATTCTCAAATATTCATTGATCTCCTGAAGATAAATTGACTCGAGCTTGAACTCGCGAAGACGTTTCTTTGTCAGCAGAAAATACTTCTGCGAGTGCAGGAAGTACTCATAATCGGAATCATGGTAGATCTTAAGTTCCTGATCGAAAAGATATGCGATCGTGTGCCGAAATTGGTTTGATGTGACCGGCAGGAACTTATGCGGCAAGAGGGTTCCCGCCCAACCGCTAAACGCATTGTAACTCATGCTCTTGCGTTCAAGATCTTCGCGCGTCCAGTTTCGATAAACCAACTCCGAAAGCAACGTCGCGTCGGTTTCGAGCAGGGGTTCTGAAAACGATTCCGAACCCGACGACGGGAGGAACTGAATTCCGCAGATCTGAGTTTCGGTCGGTTTCAGGTAGAAATCCTTCTCCTGAACACGATTGCAGATATTGAAGACGGTCCTTGAATCCTGCGTGCTGAGATTGAGTCTCCGGTTTACAAGGTTTGCGAAATAAAACTTCGGGATTTCATTCTTCGCCCACATTGAGCGATCGCAGAATTCCTTGTACAGGCTTAAACATGCCCCAAATTTCCCAAGATTCAATAGCGACATACGGGGGTTAGTCAACTCCAATTCGATCAAAGACGCTTTTATCCATACCACGGAAGGTCTCGCCCGACCCGGTGAGGTACAAGATAATAGAGACGCAATCGAAGAGCTATTCCAGCTAGATTCAAGATAATTCATGACTCGAGGTCAATCCCGTCCGAACGGCTGATGTGTGATTTGGGTGAATCGCACCCTCTTCGTCTCCCAAATCGCGAATCAGCCGATCATCGACCGATCCGTTGACCTCCGTCGGGCGAGATACGGAATTTTATAAGATCCGAAATTTGAAATTTGAGATCCCGTAATGAATCAAGTTTAAAAAGACGTGAGTCTTGAAACAGGCTCGAGGATTCAAAATTCAAGACTCAACATTCAAGAATTCCAATCAATCTTGAATGTTGAATCTTGAATTTTTGAACAAACCATCAAACTCAGAGGGTTCTCTTCAGATTCCGCTCTTTTCACCGCGTCCAACGCAGGTTTTCCGGACACTTCGATGATCAATCGAAAACGTCTAGGACAGCATTGGTCTTGAATTTTGATTTTCTTTTTCTCGATTCTTGGTGCTATTTCGAACGTTGGGTCCAAAACTGCCGCTTCATTGCGCCGGGGATGCATCGAAGTTTGGCGGACAGACTGGTCGCGGCACGGCGATTAAAGATGTTGTAATCCATCGACTCAATGACGTCAAGAATCTTTGAATAAACTGTCGAAGCCAGATCGACAGTGAGCCGGGTATCGCGTTCAAGAAACCTTATGCCGTCATTTCCCTTTCGATAGTATTCGCGGGCACGTTCAACCTCGAATTTCATCAGATCTCGGAAGTTTCGATCGAAACGGCCTTCGCGGATCTGTTCTTCTGTAACTCCGAACCGATCGAGATCCTCGCGCGGCAGGTAGATCCGGTCCCGTTCGGCATCTTCACGCACGTCGCGGAGAATGTTCGTGAGCTGCATTGCGATCCCGAGCGCCTCGGCATTCTCGAGCGCCACCGGATCTGAATATCCGAGAATCTCGGCCGACATCAGCCCGACCGTCGACGCCACGCGGTAACAGTAAACATACAGTTCGTCGAAGGATTGAAACCGGTTTTTCTCCGTGTCCTGAACGATGCCCTTAACAAGATCGAGCGGGATTTCGATATCGAACCGATAACGGCCGAGAAGATCTTGCCAGGCGATAAAAACCAGGTCCTGATCGGTCGCCCCTTCCGAATTGATCTCAACCTTATTGCCGAAAACATCACGCAGCCGCGACTCCCAAACCTCGACCACACGGCGCATCGATTCAGCCGACGCTTCACCCGCTTCGTCGACGGCATCATCAACATGCCGGCAGAAGGCATAGATCGGATAAATCGCGCGCCGTTTCGCTGCCGGTAAAAATCGAGCCGCAAAAAAGAAACTGCGGGCATGTGCACGTGTCACGGATTCGCAATATGCAAACGCTCGCTGGGTTAGTTGTTTTGATTTCATTCAGGGAACGCGGCAGGTCACGTCAGGCGGACCGCTCGGCAAGATAGTCGGCGAACTGAACCAGACAACTCCGAGCCTCGCTTGCCGGAAAATTCTCGATCAGGATACGTTTCGCGTCATCGATCGTGTTTCGCAATCTACGCTCAGCCGCCGCCCGGCCTTCGCTAACGGCGAGCGTCTTAACTTCGGCCGAAAAAATCACCGCGTCTTCGTCGAGATCGATCAGGTCATCGCCGAGCTGATAGGCGTCGCCGAGCAGTTCGGCGAATCGCGAGAGCTTGACGAGATCGAGCGGACTCGCGCCGGCGAGAATCGCACCGACCCGAATCGAAAGTCTCATCAATGCCGATGTTTTGAGATTTCTGACGGATTCGGAATCGGCGCCGGACACCGCCGACGCGCCGGCCGCGACTGCAAGATCGACCGATTGGCCGCCAACCATTCCGGCCGCGCCGATACATTCGACGAGTTCGGCATGCGCCAGCATTGCCCGCTCCGGAAGATTCGCATGATTGACGAAAACCAGTCCGTAGGATGCGTTGAGAAACCCGATCGCCGCCAGGACCGCCAACCCCTCGCCGAACTTCTCATGGACCGAGGTCATTCCACGGCGCTCGGGCGCGTTGTCCATGCACGGCAGATCGTCGAAGATCAACGAGCTCGTATGGATGAACTCACCGGCAACGGCCGCCGGCAATACCAGCAGGGGATCGCCCCCGAGCAGTTCGGCGCCGAGCAGCGTCAAAACGGGACGAAGCCGCTTTCCGCCCGAAAACAACGCATACTCAATTGCTTCGTTGAAACGGGTTTCGATCTGCGGCGGCGCGAGCGGAAGATGCTCGCGAAGCGCTGACTCAATCGCCGGCCGATATCGTTCGACGTAGTGCCAGAGCGCTGAAAAATTTTCTTCTTGTGGCGTCATCAACATCCAACCTTCACGAATTCACCGACAAATTCAACCAAATTGCCCGGTTTTAACTCTAATGACCAACTTCGGCCGATTCCGAATCGGGTTGTATTAGGTTTTCATTGTCATTCTCATTACGCAAATTGTTCACGAGGCTTCCGAGCTCAATCGATTTCGCGTGACGGGTCAATGCGGATCGGGGTTCTTACTTCGGATCGGATTCCGCGCCCAGGAATCTTTCAAATGCGTCATTCGCAACCTTTCCCGGAACTGTCACCCGAAACGGATGCTTCGCGACAAAACTCGGCAGGCGCATGACGTTGGCGCCAAGTTGCCCGAGCGCGTCCGCTATCCGGTCGTCAGAAGGCTCATCGATCCCGAACTTTTCGAACGCCCGGCGAAACGCGCCGCGAAGCCGATCGAAAGCCAGTTCTCGGTCGGCCAGAACCTTTTTTCGTGACTGGAATTCTCCGAGCGCGTAGAACAACGCCTCGATGACTTTTTCATCCTCCGCAGCGGCTTCAAATAGTCCGGGTTGAATCATCGTCACTGCATCGATCCGCCTACGACGGTCACAAACAATCGGAAATCTCAGTGGAATATTAACATAGCTTGGTGTTATTTTAGTGTTGAATTTTCTAGCTCTTGGCGCGGAAATCTTATGGCTGAATCGGAGCGAAAAAAGCGGGTCGGACTTGGTGTCAGTGGCGGCATTGCGGCGTACAAATCGATCGAGGTGCTGCGTCTGCTTCAGAAGGCCGGTTGTGAAGTGCGCGTCGCAATGACGCGCCATGCGACCGAATTTATCAAGCCGTTGACGTTCCGCGCGCTGACCGGAGAATATGTGCTCGTCGACGATTATGACGAATCGAACCCGGACGCGATCGCACATGTCAACTTCTCGCAAAACATCGATCTCCTTTTGATCGTTCCGGCGACCGCGAATATCATCTCGAAATTCGCCAACGGGATCGCCGACGACTTTCTCAGTTCGACCTTTCTTGCATCGACCGCGCCGATCCTGGTCGCGCCGGCGATGAACGTCACGATGTGGGAACAACCCGCGACGCAACGCAATATCCGGCAACTCAAAGCGGACGGAGTGAGGTTTGTCGAACCGATCGCGGGCGAACTTGCGTGCAAGACCGTCGGAACCGGAAAACTTGAGGACGTCGAGAACATCGCCGGTCAGGCGTTTGCAATTCTCGGAATTGACGCCGAAACAGCAGTTGCGGACAGCGGCTCCGGATGGAACGACCTCGACGGTGAGCGGATTCTGATAACCGTCGGCGGCACGCGTGAGGCGATCGACCCGGTGCGTTTTATCTCAAATCACTCATCCGGAAAAATGGGCTTTGCGCTCGCCGAAGCGGCACGCGACCGCGGCGCATCGGTAACATGCGTTGTCGGGTCAGTGTCGGTCGCGCCGCCACCGGGCGTTGAAATCGTCCGCGTCGAATCGGCCCATGAAATGTCGGATGCCGTGACCGAACGGGTCGGCTCCGCGACGGTTTTCATCGGCGCCGCCGCGGTTGCCGACTATCGGCCAAAGAACGTTGCCGGTTCGAAGATTAAAAAGACTGAAGCGGCGAGTCTGACGATCGAACTCGAACGAACGCCTGATATTCTTTCGGCTGTCGCTGCGTCCGCCTCCGATTCGCAGATCGTCGTCGGATTTGCGGCCGAAACGAATGACGTTGAAATGTACGCGCGATCAAAAATGGAACGCAAAGGGCTCGACATGATCGTTGCAAATGATGTCAGCGTTTCGGGCCAGGGCTTTGGGTCCGAAAGAAACGCGGCGATCGTACTCACCAAAAACGGACGCGTCGACCTGAGTTTGCAGTCAAAACGTTCGATGGCGGAAAAGATCCTCGATTCAATCGCGGAACTGAGGTCGGCAAAATGAGTCAGGAATTGAGCCGGCTTGCGGCCGACGTCCGTGAGAATTTGCTGTATCTTAAAGAGCTCGGCATCGAATCGCTCGCGGTTCAACTTCCTGCCGAGACCGCTCCGGCAGCGGAAACGTCCGTCAACACGGTGCCGTCTTCGGTTCCGCGTGAACGGCTCGAGAAATTTGTTCCGGAAGGCCTCACGATTTCGACCAAATCCGTTATTCCGCAGCCGAAATCCGACCAAAGGCCTTCCGGCGGGTCGCGTCTCGGGCTTCTTCAGTCAACGCGGCTCTCAAACGTCAAGCCGCCCCTGATATCGCCGCCGCAGACACCGCGCAACGAAACAGAAATGCCAGTATCAAAACCCGTTACCGAAACCGAATCGCCGTTCGGCGATATCCGAAGCGCGTTGCCTGAATCGACCGAGTCGATCGAGTCAATCCGCGCCGATATCGGTGATTGCCGACGTTGCGAACTTTGCACCGGACGAACCAAGATCGCACACAGCACCGGAAGTTTCTCCGCCGATCTGATGTTTGTCGGCGAGGCGCCTGGCGCCGATGAGGACGCGCAGGGAGCTCCGTTTGTCGGTCGCGCCGGCCAGTTGCTGACGAAGATCATCGAAGCCATCGGCATCAGGCGCGAAGACGTATTCATCGGCAATATCAACCGCTGCCGGCCGCCGGGAAACCGTGCGCCGCTGCCGGACGAGACGGCAGCATGCAAACCATTTTTGCTGCGTGAGATCGCGGTCGTCCGTCCGAAGGTGATCGTCGTCCTCGGAAATACCGCGATGAAAAACCTGCTCGACAGCAAGGAAGGAATTACGAAGATCCGCGGGATATTTCAGGATTATTACGGAGTCAAGGTGATGCCGACTTTCCATCCGGCATATTTGCTTCGTGACCCAAGCAAAAAGCGCGAGGTTTGGGAGGACATGAAAAAGGTCCGCGATTATCTCGCAGGAAATCAATGAATTTCCGGCGATCGAAAGGCACAGTCCAAGAGCATCGCCGCCGATTCCGGCAGTTCAATCGAAGATTCTGCGGATAACTTCAGATCCGCTCGGTCTTTGACCGGCGCCAGATCGTAATCGCAAGGATCAGCGCTGCCGCAGCCAAGAACATGGCACCGAGACCGGCAAAAATCCTGATCTCGTTCGGATTCATGAATCCGAAAAAAAACGAACCAAGACCGGCGAGGAACAAAACAACGGTAATTAATCCGATCGATCGCATAACGCCTCCGTAATCACGTCAACCAATGGGAACCGCCCGCCCTTTTTCGTTCTGATTAAATTATACGCCCGATGTCAACATTTCCCTGTCGTTGAGGCCTGCGGCAGAGGCTCGATCGATTTCCAGGATTGCCGTTCGGACCTTCCGTCATTCAAACACAAGAATTCTGCTAAGATATCCATCATTCCGATGAATCCGAAACTTCTTTCAGATGAGATAATCTATTCCGGCCGGGTTTTTGATTTGACGCTGGCGCGTATTCGCGAAGGCGACGTCGAGTATCGGCGTGAGATCATACGGCACCGGGGAAGCGCCGTGATCGTGCCTGTTTTTGACGATCTCAGCGTTGCGCTGGTCCGCCAGTACCGGCATGCCGCCGGCGAAGACCTGCTTGAAATTCCCGCGGGTGCGCTTGAAGAAGGTGAATCGCCGCTGATCGGCGCTAAGCGCGAACTCGAAGAGGAGATCGACGTGACGGCCCGGAGTTGGGAAAAACTGACGGCGTTTTATGTTTCGCCGGGGTTTCTCGATGAATTGATGCATGTCTTTCTCGCGTCCGATTTTACCGAGACGGCCCAGCGCCTTGATGCGGATGAATTCTTAAGGGTTGAGCGTTACTCGTTCGATTCCCTGTTGGAGATGATCCGGTCGGGCGAAATTCGAGATGCAAAGACGATCTGCGGCGTGACGCTCGCAGCATCAAGATTCGGCAAAACGATCTGAGTTCGCCACTTTTCGCGGTTCAACTTGACCTCGACGGCATGGTTCGTTATCCTATCAGTTCGCTTTTTGGCGAAAATTCCTAACATTGTAGGTTCTTATGAGTACTTATTTTCCGAGCGGAAAGGGTTTAGCGGATAACCGGAAATGGTTCGTGGTCGATGCCAGAGGCAAGACGGTCGGACGCCTTGCGACCGAAGTTGCACGGATTCTCTCCGGCAAGAACAACCCTGACTGGACGCCGTTTCTTGATATGGGCGATCACGTCGTGGTCATCAATGCGCGTCATGTCGTGTTCAAAGGCGCGAAGACCGATCAGAAGGTTTATCGCCATCACACACTTTATCCGGGTGGTCTCCGCGAGAAATCGGTCAAGGAAATGCTTGGCTCGAAGCCGGAACGGATTGTCGAACTGGCGGTAAAGGGAATGCTTCCGAAGACAAAGCTCGGAAAGGCGATGGCCAAGAAGCTCAAGGTTTACGCGGATGGTGAACATCGCCATTCAGCGCAGAAGCCGGAATCGATCGTAATCGAAACCAAGTAGTTTTTGAGCCGCCGATCACAGATGATCCGGCGGACGACACCAATCATTATTTATGGCAGACATTCAATACTACGGCACGGGACGCCGAAAAACGTCGACAGCTCGTGTTTATCTTCGGCCGGGCAACGGCAACATTGTGGTCAACCGTCGGGAGTTCGACGATTATTTTCCGAATGAAGCGCTGCGGATGATCATTCGCCAGCCGCTTAGCCTGACCGAAACCGGAGGCAAGTTCGATATTCTCGTCAATGTCGCCGGCGGCGGCACTGCCGGCCAGGCCGGTGCGGTCCGTCACGGAATCACGCGGGCTTTAATGGAGTTCAATGCGGACCTGCGCGGCGCGCTCAAAAAAGCCGGATTCGTTACCCGCGACCCGCGGCAAAAAGAACGTAAGAAATACGGACAGAAGGGCGCGCGCAAGCGTTTCCAGTTCTCGAAACGATAATCCGATCACTGATCCTGCATTCGGTTCTTTGTCTCCCGCGATTCTTCGCCGAGCAAACTGGGCCAAAATCGGATCGGTGTATTCGGCGATACCATCAACGCGGTTTAGTTGGTTGAACCCCGGCCGCGTTGAGTACAAAAACCAATAAACCAAGGAGATAGAAAGTTTTGGCTAGTGTAACGATGAAAGAACTCCTCGAAGCCGGAGTTCATTTTGGTCACCAGGTCCGTCGCTGGAACCCGAAGATGAAGGAATACATCTTTGGTGAACGCAACGGCATTTATATTATCGATCTTCAGAAGACGCAGAAACTTTTCCGCGACGCGCTCGCGTTCGTGACCGAGGCGGTTTCACAACGACCGAACATGAAGATCCTCTTTGTCGGCACCAAACGGCAGGCGCAGGAAGCGATTCGCGAAGAAGCCGAGCGTTGCGGACAGTTCTATATCAACAACCGCTGGCTTGGCGGGTTGATGACGAACTTCCAGACCGTCCAGCATTCGATCCAGAAGCTGAAGAACATCGAAGCGATGCGTGAAGACGGTCGTTTCGACATGCTGACGAAAAAAGAACGTCTCGGACTTGACCGGCAGCATGAAAGCCTGATGAAGAATCTCGCAGGCATCAAAGACATGCGCGGGCTGCCCGACATGCTCTTCATTATCGACGTCCGAAAGGAAGAGATCGCGGTCGCTGAAGCAAACCGGCTCGGAATTCCGGTCGTTGCGGTCGTCGACACGAACTGCTCCCCTGAAGGGATCGACCATGTGATCCCGGGCAATGACGATGCGCTCAGAGCGATCCGGCTTTTCGCATCGCGGATTGCCGATGCGATTCTTGAAGGCCAGAACTTCGGAACCGAAGGCGGCGTTGTTGCTGAAGTTGCGGATGAAGTCGCCGAGGCTCCGGTCGCGGCCGTCGCGCCGGCGGTTGAAACGGCTGTTGCCGAAGTGGCCATTGAAGAAGCGGCTCCGGTAGCGGAGGCCGTTGTCGCCGATGCCGAAGCGGCGACTGAAGCTGAGTCTAACGAAGCAGCCGCAAGCTAAACATTTTCTTAAGATAGCGTAGCGAACTCCGTTGGTCTCGACCTTACGGGCTACGCTTTTTTTACAGTTAATTTTTGATAATTTTTTTTGGAGTGAATTATGGCAGATATTACAGCGAGCGCAGTAAAGTCACTGCGAGAAAAGACCGGCGCAGGCATGATCGATTGCAAAAATGCGTTGGTCGAAGCGAATGGCGATGAAACTGCGGCGATCGAAATTCTCCGCAAAAAAGGCATGGCGACGGCCGACAAGAAGGCCGGTCGCGTAACGGCTGAAGGTGCTGTCGGCTCATACATCCATATGGGCGGAAAAGTTGGCGTCCTTGTCGAGATCAACTGTGAAAGTGATTTCGTCGCCAAGGGCGAAGAATTTCAGCAGTTGGTCAAGGACGTTGCGATGCACATTGCCGCTGCTGACCCGCGTTTTCTCAAACGCGAAGATGTACCGCAATCGGAACTCGACAAGGAACGTGAGATCCTGATGGAACAACTCAAGAACGATCCGAAGAACGCCAACAAGCCTGAAGACGTGCTTGCCAAGATCATCGAGGGACGTCTCAACAAATTCTATGAAGACAACGTCCTCGTCGAT
>JBGASE010000006.1:0-47251 GCA_044229875.1 Pyrinomonadaceae bacterium
GAAGTGATGCGAAGTTCGTGAAGGCGCAAAAAAAGGGCGAGAACTCATCCTCCGCCCTTTTGGTTTGAGTCTAAAAGATTTACTGACTCTTCTTCACCTGAAAAGTCCTCGCGATAGAATCCGTTTGGTTACGGATCGAAATCAGCTTTTCCTTGAACCCGGTGAATCGAATCGCATAAACCGTCGTCGCGTCGGCTTTGAGAAAATAGATCCGCCCGCTCATGTTGCGGCCTGATTTGACATATTCGTAATTGAACACCGTTCCGCGAAGACGTCCGGCAAATTGCTCTTCTTTGCCGGCGACGTAACCTTGAATGAACTTTAGTTTTGTTTCCTCGTCGGCGATCACGTCGGCCATCACCGAATCGGCCTGGACCGTGAGTTTGCGAACCTCCAGAAAGCCGCTGTTGCGCTCGCCGTAAACGTACTCCGCGTTCGGCTTGACCTTTGAGGGCTCTGAAATGCTCTTCCAGGTGTCATTCGGCAAATCGAAAGTATAATCTGCATTTTCGTTGCTGAACGTGTTGCTTTGCGCGACAGCCGTGAATGCGACCGAAAGTGTGATCAGGATTACTGCGATTACCGATAATGCTTTTGATCTCATGATTCTTCCCTTCCTCACCAAGCTCCGAATTATAAACGATTATCGACCAAACTTCGACGCTTTTGATGGCCGATCAATCTTGATTCGTTGCATTCGTTCGGATCAATGTTCGATCAGACTCGCAGCGGCATGACAATGTACTTGGAATTGTAGGGCGAATCGCCGGCGACCCTAAGCTCGGTTTGTGCGTTCCCGTCCTTGAACTCGAACGCGATACGCGGCCGTGCGGCAGATTCTTTGACCCGAACCGTTTCGCCATCACTTTCGTTCTCGGTGACTGAATCCGCGCTTTCCGCACCGGCACTGACAACGTTTAGAAAATCCGGGAGATATTGGGCGTTGAACCCGACCGTGACTTCGTCACCTTGATAATCGGCGGCGACCTTTTCGCTAGCTTCGCCTTCTTCGGAACTCTGCGCGCCGATCTCTATTTCGCCGTCACGGATCGTTAGTTTTACGGATCTTGTCCGCTCATCGGCCATCAACGAAACGCGGCGGATCGCGTTTTTCATCTCGTCGGCATCAAAGATCGCGAGTTTGTCGTTGTCTTTCGGAATTACCATTTCGTAGTTCGGAAACGTACCCGAAAGCTTCCGGGTGATCAGCAACCGGCCGTCAACTTCAAAATAGATATGGTTCGTGTCTTCACCGAAACTGACATCGGCAACCGAATCACGCGATATTTTGACCAGCTCAAGCAAGGCTTTCTTCGGGATCAGCGAATCCATCATCTCACCGTCACCCGTTGATTCGATCTGTTTTTCGATAAACGCCAGCCGATGTCCGTCAGTTGTGACCATCTTCGCTGAATTCGCGTCGATCATGAATTTCGCCCCGGAAAGAGTGAATCTTGATTGCTCATTCGTGATCGCAAAACTTGTATTCTGAATGAAATGGTTGAAAACCGCCGCCGAGAGTCTGAGCGGCGCATTTTTGAATGACGGAACTTCGGGGAACTGTTCGCGTGAAACGCCGGCCAGCCGAAATTTCGAATTGCCGCAGCGCAGTTTGACCCAATCATTTTCTTCTTTGACGAAATGGACGTCGCCGCCGTCAAGAAGGCGGACGATATCGAACAATTTTCTTGCCTGAATGCACATCGAACCGGCGGATTTGATCTCCGCTTCCGCTTCACATCGGATCGTGACGTCGAGATCCGTTCCGACAATTCGGATATTGTTCTCACCGACCGATTCGATCAGGATGTTCGACAGAACCGGAATGGTCGATTTTTTTTCGACGATTCCCTGGACGAATCCGAGTTCTTCTTTGAGCGCGCTTTGCTTGATTACAAATTCCATTTCTCTTCCTCATTGCGCCTTTCGCGCCGTCGCTTTTACTAACAATACTAATTTAATACAAATATTTATATCTAGTACTAGTAGTGTCCTGTGGAAATGTGGAAAAGCCCGTTTCGCTCAATCCCACACTGGCGAATAATTTCCACAAGGGATGTGGGAAAGCTGTGAAAAATCCACAGTTCCCGGTTCCTTTCGCTGCCGGACCCGAGTTTTCCACCGTTTCCACAGGCCCGATTTCGATGACCCTGTGGAAACTGTTGAAAACTTTGTTTAAGTACTCAATTCAAATAACTTATTTGAAAACCACGGTGTGGAAAACTTTCTGTTGAACGCCTTTTAACTAACTGCAAAGACTGTCAATTAGCTCACTTACCACTCTGTGGAAATTTCGGTCGTCTTTGATCACGGTTTCGATCTTCTCGACCGAGTGCATGACCGTCGTATGGTGCTTTCCGCCGAACTCGCGGCCGATTTCCGGAAAGCTGTGTTTCGTCAGTCGTTTGCAAAGATACATCGCAACCTGGCGCGGAACCGCGATCTGACGCGAGTTGTTTTTTGACTTGATCTCTTCAACCGAAAGCTTGTAATGCGTCGCAACGGTCTTTGCGATCCGCGGCATCGTGATCCCCTCTGACTCATTGTCGACGATGTTGCGCATCGCGTCCTGCGCGAGCATTTTCGAGATCGGCATTCCGCGGAGCGAAGAGATCGCGACGAGGCGTACGAGTGAACCCTCGAGCTCGCGAATATTGCTGCGGACTTTTCCGGCGATGAACATCGCGATGTCGTCAGGGAGCGAAACGCCGTCGAGATCGGCTTTGCGTTTCAAGATCGCAACCTTTGTCTCAAGATCCGGGGGTTCGATATCGGCAATCAATCCCCATTCAAATCTTGAATGAAGCCTTTCCTCAAGCGTCGGAATCTCGCGCGGCGGACAATCGGAACTGATGACGATCTGCTTCTGGTCGTTATGGAGCGCATTGAATGTATGAAAGAACTCTTCCTGTGTGCGTTCCTTTCCGGCCATGAACTGAACATCGTCCATCAGGAGAACATCGATAGACCGGTATTTTTCGCGAAAGGTCTGCGTCTTGTCATAACGGATCGCGTTGATAAGTTCGTTCATGAACTTTTCTGACGTGATGTAGGCCACGCGCAAATGACGATTGCGTTCTTTGATGGAATGCCCGATGGCATGCATCAGATGGGTTTTTCCAAGACCAACCCCGCCGTATATAAAAAGCGGGTTGTAAGTTTTTCCCGGAGTCTCAGCGGCGCCGAGCGCAGCGGCGTGGGCGAATTCGTTGCATGCACCGACGACGAATTTCTCGAACGTATATTTCGGATTAAGAGAATTCTCGATCGGTTCGATATCAACGAAGTTCGCCGAGCTTCTGCCAGGACGAACGTTTACAACCGGCGCGGCATCATTGAAATTTTCATCTTCGTCTCCGGCGATCTGATCATCGGGCTTCGAAACCGGTTCGACTTGCCATTCGATCCGGTACTCCGGAAGATTGAGTTCGCGCAGCGTGTGCGCGATCAGCTTTGAATAAGTTGAGTTGATCCAGTCGACCGTGACGGAGCTTGCTTTGAGATGCAGAATGCGTTGATTTTCATCACAACCCTCGCATTCGATATTGCGAAACCATGAGTCATAAATGTGTTTGCTAAGGCGTTTTTCAACGATGCCGAGGACACTCGTCCAGACAGCGTTGTTTTCTGCCGAGATATTCATTAAGTCCACCCCAAAAAATTACCAAATTTTGTAAAGAAACAACTCTTAAGCAGTAAGTCCTATGAGAGTTCTGTTAAAGCAGTTTGTAAGCTCGCGAGAAACCTTTTAGTCGTCGGCACTTGTAGGGATTTCGAAGTGGCCGTGTTAAAGTTTTCCACAGAGTTTTCCACAGACATGTGGAAACTTGCTTAAAAGTTAAAGTAACACTTTAAGTCCAATGTTTTCAACACTTTACGAGAATCTAATTCATCGGAAACGGGTCACAGACTAACATAATAGAAAGGGCATTGCAAGTAATTTCCACAGCGGTTTTTGAGGTCCGTCGAAAGTCGTGTAACGTGTTCTTATCACAGTAACTTGGCAGGTATTTTGGCGACTTGACCGACCTCAAACTGCCGCAGAAAATCGAAAAAACAGCATAAAAAATGACAAAAAAAATCGTTCGTGAAAAAAAAGAATCCGCGGCCTCCGAAAGCTTTAAAACCGAGCTTGAAAATGCGGTCGAAAATCTCGTTTTCATGAGCGAAACCGACGCACCGATGAAGCCGTTTTCGATCAACGGTTCGGACAGTTCGTCGATCAAGGAATCGGTAGCGGAATTTGACGGCTTTGAATTCGGTGAAGCAATCGAAGAACGCGGTTTTGAAGAACTGTTCGCCAGGTTGACGCGCGTTCATTTAGGCGCGAACGAAGTGTCGGTCCGACGCGCCGAACGATTCCTGCGCTTAAAGTCGTTGCTCGCAGCAAACCTCACGAATCTCACCGTCGTCCGCATCGGATCAATCCGGATCAACGTTTATATCGTCGGCCGCGACGGCTCAGGCAAAATTCTCGGTATCAAAACGTTTGCCGTCGAAACATAAATAAAGATGAGGACGACATCCGTGATGGACGCGTCCTCGTCGTCAATTTAACGATATTTGTTGCTCAGTTCGGGTTGACCGAGCTTGCGCCCGAAAGATCCTTCGAGATGTTCTGCGGGTTGCCGAAATAGGTAACCTTACTTGCACCGGAAAGATCGACGTTAAGGTCGCCGGTCACGAAGACCTTTGCGTGACTTGCGCCAGATGAATCGACGCGGACGTTGACTGATTTCAAATCCGTCGCTTCAACTTTGCTCGCACCGCTGAGCTTGATTTCGAACTCGCGAGTTTCGCCGGCGAGTTTGATCTTCGAGGCGCCGCTTGAGTGTACTTTCATGCTGTCGTTCGCCAGTCCTGACAGGGAAACGTTTGAAGCGCCCGAGAGATCGAGATCTTCGATGTTCGGCGCGCTGACGCGAACCTTGATCCGGCCGTTTGTCGAAAAGCTCTTTTCGCTCGAAATCTCAAGAACGCCGCTCCCGACATCCGTGCGGATAAATTCGAGCAAGTTGTCATCGCCCTCGATTTCGACGCCGAAATCTTTCTGTGCGACGATTTCAACGTCGAACGCGCCTTTAACCTCTACGGTCGTAAAATCCGAAACGTCGCGTTTCTGGGTGACAACGTTACCTGATCCGGCGACGCGACCGAAATCCACCTTGAAATTGACAAGTTTGCCGGTCAAACGACCGAAAGAAACGACGTTCGCCAGAACGACTCCTGTCACGACCGCCAGAATAAATATGATGATGCCGACTTTTTTCATTAAAACCTCCGGAGAAAAAGAAATGATCCAGAGAGGGAAACGGCGGAGATCGCCGAAAAGTTCTGACTAATTTAAAAATTTCCGGACTTCCGATCAATTTCTGGGGCTCGGATGATGCGGGCAGCGCGACGTGTCAGATTGAAAACCCGCGTATTGACGGGTTCATGAAAACACTCCGATGAATTTCAGATAATCAAGGAAGGACTGGAAGACTCCGATCACCAATCCAAAGAAAGCTCCGAACAGTTCGATTGTCCGCAGATGTTCCTTTGCGACCGATAAGATCAGCGACTCAAGCTTTTCGACCGGATATTTGTTGATCTTTTCGCGGACGACACCGCCGACGTCGAATTCGTGGATTGCGCCGGGGAGCTTTTCTTTGGCGGCGGCAATGATCGTCTCTGTCAGCGATCTGCCGGTGCGGCGAACCTGTTCTTCAGAAATGTGATTCGATAGTTTTCCGATCGGACGCGATAGAAATCCTTCAATCTGATGAGAGAGAACCGAGTTTATGATCTGCGTCGTCTCATCGCGCGACAGGATTCCAAGAAGTCCCTTCGCCAGCATGCGTTTGAGCTTGAACTGAGCCTCAGGGTGAATAGTTTCCAGAATCGCTCCGATGCTGTGCGGCCGAATGCGTTCGAGCGTTTCGACAACGTAAGTGCTGACGGCACGCTGCATTTCGTCGCCTTGGACGAGCGCGAGAATATTCCTGTTGATCTGCCGCTTCAACCTCTCAAGCTGATCGGGAGCGATGCGGCCGATCAGCATCGGCAGCGGCTTGGAAAGAGCATTGTCGATCGCTCCATTGAGAAAGATTCCCGCTTCGACCGCAAAAAAATCACCGCGCAGCGTTTCTTCGATCCGTCGCGGCAGACTTTCGTTCACAAGATCATCGACGTCTTTCAGAAGATTCTCACGCGAAACGAATATCTTCTTGAAAAACGGGAGATTTTCGTAATACTCGTGAACTTCTTTTTTGATCAGAGCGCTGATTTGGTTTCGGGTTTTTTCGGCCGTTGCGAGTTCCGTCAATTCATGGATCAACGGCTGTATCTGCTCGCCTGCCTTTTCTTTGAGCAGATCGATGGATTCATCCGTGAACAATTGTCCGAGCGGTGTTTCAAGATTGGCGAGATCGTCGACGCGTCGATTGATAAATTCAGTTATCTTGAGTTCAAACGTCTCCGAATGCAGCGCGCCGGCGATACGCTCGTTGAGAAATTCAACCGTTTTCGAAAAGCTTTCTTCGTCGACGACTTCAGAGATTCTTTGCGACATCGCTTCGTCGACGCGGCGTTCGACGAACTCGCTGATCGAATCGATCGTTTCGTTCGAGGAAAGGACTTCATCGATATGTTCGGCGATTTTGAATTGAAGCGTCGAAACGGCGTCGAGTATCGGCTCGCGGACGTTGGCGGGCAACGCCTCGATCAACGACGGATAATTCTGTGAGACCAGATCTTCGGTATAGGAATCGACCATTCCCTGGATCTTCTTGCGAAGAAACTCTTTGTCGAACAGCTCTTCAACAATTGTTTCCTGAGATACAAGTTCCTCGCCGACCGCTTTTCCGATCGCGGCCGCAAGCCGTTCACGATGCCGCGGGACCATTCCCTGAGGAAAGATTGTCAATCCGAGGATCTTCACCGGATGCCGTGGTCGGAAAAGCATCCGAACTGCGAGCCACGCGCCGAAGTAACCGTGGACCGTAGCAAAAACGATCAAAAGAGCAACTTCGATCCAGTTTTGCTGTAGATATTCCATCAAAAAATCTGAAAGCCCTTCGATTTCAGACAAAACTCGGAGAATTCCTTGAGCCATTCATAACCGGCCGAGTAATTCTTCCACTGTTCGTCCTCATCCTTGTACAACGTTCCGTCATCCGGTTTGTCGGTGACGGTCAGATCGGCGTAAATCCTTTTGTCCGGGGCGAGCCGAGGGAGGATCTCATCGCGGATTCGTTCCCCGATCATCTGAGCTTCGTCGCGTTCAAGCTTCAATCCGGTGGCGTTGTACGCCATCTGCCGCACTTTCCCTTCGCTGATGACATCAAAGCTCTTGATGATCTCAAGCGTCGTCTTCCAGTGCCATACGTTTGCCTGAAACTCAAAGTTTTCAGAACTTAGATCCATTAAAGTAAAACTCATCGATGCATGCTCCGGTCTAGTTGAAAAGTCCACGAGAATGCTAAACGGCGTTCAAACCTAAGTCAACGTTTCTAATCGGTATCGAAGCGAAGTGTCTCAATAATTTCAGCAGCGTATTTTTTTCCAAGTTCTACATCTTCAGGTTTGAGCGAGACGGCGCCGACGACCGAATGCCCGCCGCCGCCGTATCGCTCGCAAATCTCAGCGATGTTGTGAAGTCTCGGTCGCGGCGACCAAGGATTGGATCCGACGGAGATCTTTGTTCTGAAATGACTGCGCGTCACAGAGACGTTGTAGGTGGTTTGAGGGTAGAAGTAATACGGAATGAATTTGTTGTAGCCGTCGATATCCGTATCGGTGAGGTCGAAAAATACAACGCCGTTCCGGTACGCGGCACGCTCTTTGATCAATTCGACCGTTTCCCAATGACGCTTCATGATCGGCGCCAACTTTTCCTGAATTTCCGAGCTTTCGAGAATTTCGTCGAGCGATTTCTCGGTCAACGAACGGATGATGCGTTCAACGAACTCCGGATCTTTTTCACCCTCAATGACCTGCATCAGTTTCAGTGCTGAAGATCTCAGTTCGACACATTGGGCCGGAGACTCATAAAGCGCGCCGTCGATGATGTGCGCCCAATGAATGAGTTCTGCCATCGACTCATCTTCGAACCCGTACTTTTCTTTGGCGATCCGGGCAATGAATTCACAGCAAGATTTGCTGGTCGTATCGAGAAATTTTTTGCCCGATCGGTCGGCATTGAAATGTTCCTCGTCGGATTTCGTCAAAAACGCCGACTGATGATGATCAAACCACCACGTGAGGCGATCATCGGGCGAATATTTGAAATCGACGATTGCGTTTTCATCGCCGTCGAATTGATCGGAATCGAACGCGTTTCCGGCGCGGTGCATCGTCGGGGTATACGCGATCTCAACGCTCGGGTCGATTTTCGAGCGGTAGAATTTCGAGAATAATGCGGCGGACGAGACGCCGTCAAAGCAGTTTCCGTGATACAAAATGCGAAGTCTCATATGATAGGTTGGTTCGGGCGGCCGAACAAAACATTTCAGATTAGGTTTTGGAAAACTGTTCGTCAAGCTCGATTCGGACATTCTCAGAGATCACGGTTACGGGAAATGGAAGGAAGTACGTTGGACCTCGGAACATATTTGGAACGCATCGGGATCACCGGCCGCGATCTGCGGCCGACGGTCGAAACGCTTCGGCAGCTTCACCGACAGCATTTGCTCAACGTGCCGTTCGAAAACCTCGACATACATTGGCGACGACCGATCATTCTTGATACGGATCGCTTTTTTCGGAAGATCGTCGGCGAACGACGCGGCGGATTCTGCTATGAACTTAACGGTCTTTTTGAGAGGCTGCTTGCAGGCGTCGGGTTTAAAACTCGGCTTGTCTCGGCGCGCGTTTTTTCAGGCGACGCCGGATTCGGCCCTGAGTTCGATCATTTGGCGATCTTGGTCACGATCGGTGATCGCGAATATCTCGCCGACGTCGGCTTCGGTGCGTTTACCTCGGAACCGCTCGAAATGACGCCCGATCTCGAACAATCAGACGCGACCGGAATATTCAAGATCGTCGGCGGGGACGGATCAATCGATGTTTGCAAACTCGAAAATGGTGATTGGACTCCTGAGTATCGTTTTTCGACAGACGGCCGCGAACTGGAAGAGTTCAATGCGATGTGCGAATTTCATCAGACTTCACCGGATTCACATTTTACGCGGCGCCGGATATGTTCGATGATGACCGAAATCGGCCGGAAGACGATTTCGGGCGACAGGCTGATCACGACGGTCGACGGCAACCGGACTGAAGTCGTGATCGAGACCGATGCCGAACTCGAAATCCTGCTCGATCGCGAATTTGGGATCGTGAAATTTGAAGGCGATATCGAATCGGTCTAACCTAAGAGGATGACGCAATCAATTTCATATTCTGATGCCGGCGTTTCGATCGACAACGCAAACATTGCGGTTGATCGGATCCGGAATTTCGCCCGGTCGACCTTCAATGAACGGACATTGACCGAGATCGGAAGCTTCGGTGGAATGTTTTCTGGCGCGTTTCCGCAAATGAGCGACCCGATTCTGGTCGCCTCGGCCGATGGCGTCGGCACAAAACTTAAAATAGCGTTCGATACCGGCCGCCATGACACCATTGGCCAGGATCTGGTAAATCATTGTGTCAACGATATTTTGGTTCAAGGCGCGAGGCCTTTGTTCTTTCTCGATTATTTTGCGACCGGAAGGCTGTCACCGGATGTCACCGCCTCAGTCGTTGAGGGAATTTCGATCGCGTGCCGGGAAAACGGCTGTGTATTGCTCGGTGGCGAAACTGCCGAGATGCCCGGTTTTTATGCCGACGGTGAGTACGATCTTGCCGGTTTTATCGTCGGCGTCGTCGATCGGCCGAAGGTGATCGACGGAAAATCAATCACGGCCGGCGACTTAGTTTTGGGACTTCCGGCAAAGGGACTTCAGACAAACGGCTATTCTTTGGCAAGAAAACTTCTGTTTGAAGTGGCCGGATTTGGTGTCGATACGTTTGTTGATGAAATCGGAGGAAGAGTCGGGGACGCATTACTCGAAAAGCACGCGAGTTTTCTCGGGCCGCTCGGCGGATTTCTGGAAGGCGGATCGATCAAGGGACTGGCGCACATCACCGGCGGCGGTTTTGTCGAGAATATTCCACGGATCCTGCCGGCGGGCGTGAGCGTCGAGATCGATCGCGGATCGTGGGCGGAACCGGCGATATTCGGGCTCATGCAGCGGATCGGAAATGTCACCGAGGCTGAGATGTTCAGAACATTCAACATGGGAATCGGAATGGTTCTGATTTGCAGTGAATCAGATGTCGATGCACTGTGCGCGGGAATCGGCGATTGCGTCATGATCGGCCGCGTCGTCGAAGGATCAGGCAAGGTTTCGATCCGATAAAAAAGCTTGCGTTTGACTGCGCAATTGTCGAAGATATTTTCGTTCCAGACATTTGGGAGTGATTCAATATGTCTTCACCGAGTTTATTTGAAGCGGAACCGCGTCGGTCGGGTAAGGGGCGAATGGCGATCATTGCCTTGGTGGTATTTGTCGCCGTTGTCGGCAGTGTTGCCGGACTTTATTACCTGAGCAAGCCGCGTGAAAGAACTGAGACAGAGAAGTTGGCCGAGGAAGTTCGCGATTCGACGATTCTGATGCTGGCGCAGCCAACGTTTTCGGGCGACGAATTCGAGACGCAGATCCTTGGAAAAGGCCGACTCGACTGGTTCGACTGGAAATCCCGTGAGGCGTACTTTACATATCCGAAGGCAGAACAGGCTGAACTTGATCAATACCTCAGGGACAACTTCAATGATCCAACGAAGATCGAGTTTGCGGTCGAATCAAACGGCCGAAAGCGGCTCGGCAAATTCGAGCTGAAATCCGGTCCTGAGGCGCCGTTTCTTTTCAGGTCGGCGATGACGAATTTTAAGATCGATTCTTCAAGATCTCTGAACTTCAAATTTTCAAACGTTGATTATTCGCTCTCATTGACCGAGATGCGGAATTTCACAAACAACTCGCAGGTCTATGGCGGTCGACTGATCGCGGGAACCGAAATGCGTGAGAATCATCCGACGATCCTTTTTGCGAATCACGGAATCATGGTCGCAAAACCGGATGAGCCGTCGCTCAAGCGTCTGGCGGCAGCGATCATCGGTGACGCGACCGATCGTGAAAC
Organism: Pyrinomonadaceae bacterium; assembly: GCA_044229875.1. GTDB lineage: Bacteria > Acidobacteriota > Blastocatellia > Pyrinomonadales > Pyrinomonadaceae > JAFDVJ01. The sequence goes on from JBGASE010000006.1 coordinate 11,167, forward strand.
GAAGATCCAGCGGCTCACCGACTTTGTTTCGAACGAGATCGAATACAGTTACACGGAAGCGGTAGGAGCGAGCGAAACGCTGAAGCGTGCGCCGGAAACATTGATGACCCGCACCGCAGATTGCAGCAACAAGACGATCTTGCTTGCTTCGCTGCTTGAACAGATCGGGGAAGAGTACATTCTTCTCTATTGCCCGCAGCACATCACGGTCGCGGTCCCGCAGGGAAATTTCGCGAACAGCAACAAAATCGATTTTGAGTGGAACGGCAAACCGTGGCTGATCGCAGAGACAACTCTTCCCGGATTTCAGATCGGTATCACAAACGTTCAGGATTACGCGCGACTTACAAAGGTCGAGTATGTGCAGTCTCCGAAACAATCGGAAATTATCTTTGACGCGAGTTCGTACGCGGTTCTCAAGTTCTATTGATCACAAATGAAGATCGGGATCCTCATATCAGGCCGCGGATCAAACATGGCGGCGATCGCAGACGCGGTCCGAAGCGGTGAAATTCCGGGTGCCGAAGTCACCGTAGTTGTCAGCGACAAGCGAAACGCTGAAGGCCTTCAAAAAGCCGCCGACCGCGGAATCGAAGCGATTGCGGTGACGCGGGCCGGCCGATCGCGTGAAGAACATGACCGGGCGATCATCGAGGAACTGCAATCACGCGGCGTCGAAATGGTATGCCTTGCCGGCTATATGAGGCTGCTCTCGACGGAATTCGTCTCCGCATTTCCGCAGCGGGTTATCAATATTCATCCGAGCCTTTTGCCTTCGTTCAAGGGGCTTGACGCCCAACGCCAGGCGTTCGAATATGGCGTCAGGATTACAGGATGCACGGTGCATTTTGTAGATGAGGAACTTGACCACGGTGCAATCATCGCGCAGCGGTCAGTGCAGGTTGACGATGATGACACTGCAGCGACGGTTGCGGCGAAAGTTCTTGCGCAGGAGCACGCACTCTACGTTTACGCTTTACGGCGGCTGATAATCGAAGGCTATCGGATTGAAGGTCGGCGGGTGATCTTCGGGTCATGATTTTATTCGCCTTACCGCGGCATCGGCGACTGACTCCAGAATCGCTTTGAGATTGATCCGCCGGCAAAAATCGCGGAGGCCGATGGTGAACACCAGCACACCAAAGAACATCGGCACGATAGCCGGAAGACATACCTCGAAAAGAAGCCAGCCCAGGACTTTGAACCACATTTCTTCGAACATCGATAACGACACGCTCAATTGCCTGCAACGTTCCCGAAATCCACAGTTGCGTTTTCGTTTTGACAGACTGCGAGAATCTCCGTAAAATCGAAGTTTTCACTCTCGAGTGGAGGATGAACAATAGATATGCCAAAGAGAACTTTTCAACCGAACAATCGTCGCCGCGCGAAAAAGCACGGATTCCGGGCGCGCATGGCGACCAAGAACGGCCGCGCCGTTTTGAAGCGCCGCAGAGCCAAGGGCCGCAAGAGATTAACGGTTCAGCATTACTAAACTTTGGATTGCCAAAGGCCGAAAGGCTTTTGAAGTCGGCCGAGTTCAAGCGAGTTTACGCTTCAGGTAAGCGTTTCGACGGTCGTTTCATGACGGTTTTCGTGATGAGATCAGATCGTTCCTTACAACGACTCGGCGTCACGGCGTCAAAGAAGATGAGCAACAAGGCTCACGATCGCAACCGCGCAAAGCGACTGCTTCGTGAGTCGTTCCGTTTGAGCAAGGCAGAGCTCGCGGAAATCACGGTTGGCTACGATTGGGTTTTGAATACGCGGCGAAGTTTGCTGCAGGTCAAGCTAGATCGTCCGCTGGCTGAGTTCAGGCAAATAATCGCCAAAGTGAAGAATCTTGAATCGCAAAAAGGCGAATCGACGTTTGAGTAAAGTAGAATGAAGTTTTTGATACTGAGTTTTCTGCAACTTTACAAAACGTTGGTATCGCCTTTTTTGCCGCCCGCCTGCCGGTTTGAGCCTTCGTGCTCGGCGTACATGCGGGAGGCAGTAGAAAAACACGGCGCTCTGACCGGAATTTGGATGGGAACCAAGCGATTGCTTCGATGTCATCCGTTTTGCGAGGGTGGCTACGATCCGGTCAAATGACCCAATTTGGTTAATGGAAAATCCTAGACAGCAAAATCAATCCCGATTCCTGACCGCCGCGCTTCTTTCGTTCGCGGTCCTTTTTGGTTGGAGCTATTTTTTTGGTCCGAAACCGCCTGAGAATACAAATTCCAACACTGCCGCTACGAACTCGGATCCCGCCGTTGCTCCGAGTCCGGTTCAATCGGCGGCACCGCAGCCCGTACCCACGGTTGCGGCTGTCGCGGAGACTGTTCCGAATCGCGTCATCACGATCAAGTCTCCGATCTATGAAATAAAGCTGGATTCAAAGGGCGCGGTTGCATCGAGTTGGATCATCGTCAAAGACAAGTCGGTGAATGGTGAGAAGGACATTTGGGCTGACGGATCTACCGAAACCGATAAAAAGCCGCTTCAATTGATCTCAGATGAAGCCCGTAGCCGACGCGAACTGCCGCTCCGGATCTCAACGCCCGATAGCACTCTCAACGCGCTGCTCAATGACCGGAATTATTCGGTTGATGTCGGTGATGTTGTGACCCTTGATCGTGGTCAGGAAAAAGAGATCACGTTCAGTCTGAACGAGGGTGGCGTTGAAGTAACCAAAAAGATTCTGTTCAGGGCGGAAAGTTATGTTTCCGATCTGAGCTTTAAAGTATCCCGAGACGGTGTCGAAGTGCCTGACACGAAATTGATGGTCGGAGCCAGTATCGGTGACCACGGGATTAATCATCACAATTTCTATCACATCGAATCGGAGAGCGTCGCGGCGATTGACGGAAGCATCACCCGGCATCAGGGCTACTATTCGTTCGAATTCAACAACACGACGGACGCGACACTCAGCGACACCGGCAAATTTGATTGGGCCGGAGTTGCAGACGCTTATTTTACGATGATCGCGGTACCGGCGGCGCCCGGACAGGGGCTTGAATATCGAGCGTCAAAATACGATGTGCCGATCACGCCGGTCTATGACGGCATCATCAGTTGGGTTCTGCGTCGCGAGAAAACGACCGAGACGCGGCATCTGGTTACGACGCTGGTTCCCTTCAAGGCCGATGGCTCGGTGACCCGGCTGTATACGGGAACCAAGGACTATTTCGCGCTCAAAGAGTACAACGCACAACTTTCGGCCTCGACCGGACGCGAGATCGATATCATCGACACGATCAATTTCAGTAACTATCGTCCGCTTCGCTTTTTTACGAAAAATCTTTCGATCCCGATCATTTGGTGCCTGACCAAGCTCAACGTACTGACCAACAACTACGGGATTTCGATCATTGTTTTCACTTTTCTTTTTTATTCGTTGCTGTTCCCTCTTCGTTGGTCGCAATCGAAGTCGTTCAAGAAAGCATCGGCCAACGCGCCGAAAATGAAGGAGCTGCAAGAGAAGATCAAGGAATTTCAAAAGAAGGGCGTGCCTGCCGACGATCCCCGGATGCGGGCACTTCAGATGGAACAACTGAAGATGACAAAAGACGCGCTGCCGATCGGCGGTTGTCTTCCGATGTTGCTTCAGTTCCCGTTGCTGATCGCTTTTTACACCGCGGTGACGGTTCTGCTATCACTTCGTCAGGCGCAGTTTCTTTGGTTGCCGGATCTTTCGGCCGGCGACCCGTTTCATATTCTTGAGTTTGCCTTTGCGATCTCGATGATTCTTTCGATGAAGTTTACGCCGACGGCCCCCGCGGTTACACCCGAACAGCAGATGCAGCAAAAGATGATGACGTATCTGATGCCGGCGATGATGCTATTCGTGATGTGGGCCGCACCTGCCGGTTTGCTGATCTATTGGTTCTTCGGAAACATTGTCAGCTTCGGGCAGCAAATGCTGATCAATCATTGGAACAAAACGCACGAGCCGCCGAAGGAAGAGATAGTCGAAAGCGTTCCGGCGGGTGCAAAGAAGGTGAAATCGAGTTCGCCGAAGAAATAGTTTGGAGGCCACGTATTTGCTATGAATGAAACTTGCCAAAATGCGGAGACTTTTCTCGCCGAATTGATCAGCGAACTTCGTTTTGATCTGAATGTGGCTGCCGAATGGACCGACGAAGGTTGCCTTCTGAACCTGACGGGCGGAGACGTTCCGTTGCTCTTGAGCGAGAACGGCGAGATGCTTGATGCATTCGAAGTGATACTGTTTCAGGTCTACGGCCGATCACTTGATCGTGATCATCGGTTTGTCTGCGATGCCGATGGGTTTCGCCGCACCCGCAAAGCCGAGCTTCAGGCGATGGCGCGTTTCGCGGCTCAGAACGTTCGAAAATCAGGCAGACCGTTCACGTTTGGAGTTCTGAATTCGACTGAGCGGCGTGTGATTCATCTCACGCTTCAGGTCGAAGAAGATCTTGTTACGGAATCCGTCGGTGACGGCCGCGACCGTCGACTTCAGGTCAGGTTGAAGTAATTGATCGGATTTGTTTTTTCTGGTTAACCGGCGGTGTTTTGCGTTGCAGATCATTGACGGTTAACCATTCTTTTTTGGAGTTGAGATGAACACGATCGTCGCGATTGCGACGCCTGTCGGGCGGAGCGGAATTGGAGTGATTCGTTTGAGCGGTCCCGAAGCCGTCGAGGTTTCGGGCCGGCTCACGGGTGAGACGGATCCTGCTCCGAGGGCCGCGGTACTTCGAAAGATCTTCGATGGCGAAGCGGTTGTCGACGAAGTGGTCGCCACTTATTTCAAGGCACCGAATTCGTTCACCGGCGAAGATGTTATTGAGCTTGCATGTCATGGATCGCCGGTCGTTTTGCGTCAGGTTCTGGATCTTTGCCTTCGATCCGGTGTCCGGATGGCCGAACCCGGCGAATTCTCGCTTCGTGCGCTCGCGAACGGAAAAATAAATCTCTCTCAGGCTGAGGCGATTCGCGATCTGATCGACGCACAGACCGTTGCTGCTGCGCGGCAGTCAGTTAAACAACTTTCCGGAGAGATCTCGAATCGGCTTCAACCTCTTAAGGACGATCTGTTGGAAGTCATCGTGATACTTGAATCGACGCTCGAGTTTGTCGAGGATGACCTTCCCGACTTTCAGGCGAACTCGATCAAGACGAGACTTTCGGCGGTCGCGAGCGGCGCGCGAAAGTTTGCGGCTACATTCCGGGTAGGTAAGTTGATACGCGAGGGATTGCAGGTCGCGATCGTCGGACGTCCGAACGTCGGTAAATCAAGTTTGTTCAATGCCCTTCTTGGACATGAACGGGCTATCGTCACTGACATTGCGGGCACGACGAGGGACCAGCTTCATGAAAAGCTTGTGATTCGGAATATCCCGATCTCGCTGATCGACACTGCCGGTTTGCGCGAGACCGACGACAAAGTGGAAAGCATCGGGGTCAAGCGGTCGCGTTTGACGATTGCTGATGCAGATCTTGTGATTTTGATTTTGGATGCATCGGTTGGCCTGACGGCAGAAGACGAGTCCATTTTGGAATCGATTGAACAACTGAACTATTTGATCGTGATTAACAAAGTCGATCTCGGAATCGAATCTTCGGTTGAGGCTCAGCTCGCCGGCTACGGTTCGGGGATCGTGAAAGTTTCGGCGAAGACCGGCGCAAATCTGGACGGGCTTGAGGACCGGATCGTGAATCCATTTATTTCTGACGAGTTGAGTTCGGGGACTTTTCTTATTTCAGACGCACGCCATTTTGATCTTCTCGAACGATCGGCATCGGAAATAGAACAGTCGATCGAGCTTTTTGAACAGAAAAAGAGCGAGGAGATCGTGCTGGTCGGGCTTCACAACGCTTTGCGGTTTCTCGGTCAAATCACCGGAGAGACAACGACTGAAGATATGCTGACGCAGATTTTCTCGACGTTTTGTATCGGAAAATAAGGGCGGCTTTAGATGTCAGCGCGGCGGGTTTATCATGTAATTGTCGGACTTTGTTTTTGAGGTGCGTCAATATGTTTGAAACTGCCGAACTTGGACGAAAAATCTCCAAAGATGAGTTTCGGTCGCGCGAACCTGAATTGCGAATGCAATTGCTGGAAGTCCAGAACGAGCTGAAATCGGCGAACTTTCCGGTGATTATCGTGATTGGTGGCGTGGATGGGGCCGGCAAGGGCGAGACGGTCAATTTGCTTCACGAATGGATGGATCCGCGGTATTTGCAGGCCGTGGCTTTTGGAAAACCATCGGATGAGGAGACTGAACGGCCGGAAGCGTGGCGATTCTGGCGGACTCTTCCGCCGAAAGGGCGCATTGGAATTCTTTTCGGTTCATGGTACACGCGGCCGATAATCGATTGCGTCTTCGGGCGATCGAATGAGGCAGCGCTCGATTCGGCGCTTGTTTCGATCAACGCATTCGAAAAGGAGCTCGTCGACGACGGCGCGTTGATTATCAAATTTTGGTTTCACCTCAGTAAAGCTTCCCAGGAAAAGAGACTCAAGAGCCTCAGCAAAAGCAAGAAGACCCGATGGCGCGTTACCGATACTGATTGGAAGCACTTCAGGATGTACGACACGTTTCGGCATGTTTCAGAGCGTGCGATCAGAGCGACAAGCACCGGCGAATCTCAATGGCTGATCGTCGAAGGTGAGGACGCGCGGTATCGGAGTGTCACGGTTGGTGAACATATTCTTGAGCAGATCAGGCGTCGGCTTGGGCAGGAAAAGCCGGCTTCGTACGCTTCGGTTTCGCGTGGAAAAGAGTGCGCACGAGACCGACTGTCACTTCTCGGTACACTTGATCTCAGCAAGACGGTGAGCGATGAGGTGTACAAGTCGGAACTCGAGAAGTATCAAGGCCGGTTGAATCTTTTGTATCGCGAGTTCAAGGCGCGGAAGCGTTCGGCAATTCTCGTTTTTGAGGGCTGGGACGCTGCCGGAAAAGGCGGAATTATTCGGCGGATTACCAGCGCAATGGACGCCCGGGATTATCAGATCATACCGATCGCGGCGCCGACCGAAGAGGAGCGCGCGCACCATTACTTGTGGCGGTTCTGGCGTCACTTGCCGCGCTCCGGGCGGGTTACGATTTTTGATCGAAGCTGGTACGGTCGAGTGTTGGTTGAGCGCGTTGAGGGATTTGCAACGGATGCGGAGTGGCGACGGGCCTATTCAGAGATCGTGAATTTTGAGGAGCAGGTGAGCCGGCATGGAGTTGTAATTCTAAAGTTTTGGGTTCATATCGATCGGGAAGAGCAGTTGAAGCGATTTGAACTGAGGCAAAATACCGAGTTCAAGCATTTCAAGATCACTGATGAAGATTTTCGGAACCGTGAAAAATGGGACGATTATGAGATAGCCGCGGATGAGATGGTCGAAAGAACCGGAACGGACTATGCACCGTGGCACCTCATCGAGGCGAACGACAAGAAGTACGCTAGAATCAGGGCTTTAAAGGTTGTGTGTCGGGCGCTTAAGACAGCGCTGAAGGAGAATTGAAATGCCGATCAAAGAATCTAATCTCGAGGGACTTTTTACTTTTGAAGATGCGGGCGGCGCGCAATCGCCATTGCCGGACGAGTTGCCGTTTCATGTATTGTTTGTCGGTGACTGGTCGGGTGACGCTGTCGAGAAAGAGCTCGCCGAACGAAAACCGGTGTTGATCGACCGGGACAACTTCGACGAAGTGATGGAGCGCTTGGGAGTTGTGCTGAAGCTCGGGATCGGCAGCGAAGAAGTGTGTATCGAGTTTCGCGAGATCGACGATTTTCATCCTGATTCGTTGTTCAGGAATTTACCGGTTTTTGGTGAACTTCGCGAACTTCGGCGACGTTTGCGTGTTCCGGATGAATTTGCGGAAGCGGCTGCGGAAGTTCGTAGCTGGTTTGGCGGCGATGTTGACTGTGAGCGAAATGAGAATCCGGCCACAACGGTCAGCATTGATGAATTGATTGCCGGTTCGGAAGTTCGCTCACGGGAAGAAAGCGATCTTTCAAAGCTTATCGCGCAAGTGGTTGAGCCGTATCTGGTCAAGATTGACGAACAGGAACAGGGGAAGCTCGTGGCCGCGGTTGATGCTGCAATTACGGCCCTGATGCGCGCGATTTTACATCACCCTCGATTTCTGGCGCTGGAGTCGGGTTGGCGTGGCTTGCTTTTTGCCGTCCGCAGGGTTGCGACTGATCGGAACTTGAAGCTATTTGTTATTGACCTCTCGAAACAGGAGTGTGCCGATAACTTGAAAAGTGTCAATAGTTTAGCGGATTCTGTATTGTCGCTGGCCGTGATCCCGGAGCGGCTGGAGCTAATGGGGGCTGATCCGTTTTCGGTTATCTGCGCGGACTATTCGTTCGGACTGACTATTGACGACGCGGCGATGCTCATGAGACTCGGGCGAATCGCCGCCGCCGCGGGTGCGCCGCTTATTTCTTATGTCAGACCGGAAATGTTCGGACTGACTAATCTTGCGGGCCTTCCGGGTATTTCGGCGCTAAGAATTGATGAAGATGGCGATGCCGGGAAGCTCTGGAACGCGATACGCTCAGTGCCCGAGGCAGCGAGTATCGGTCTGGTTCCGATGCGTTTTCTCGCTCGTGTACCATACGGAGCAGCGTCGGATCCGGTTGAAACGTTTGTGTTTGAAGAGTTTACAGGCACGCCCGAGCACGAGAAGCTATGTTGGGCAAATCCGGCGTTTGCTTGTGCGGTTTTGTTGGCTGCGAGTTTTAGTCGGCTTGGCTGGAAAATGGGCGACGGTCTGGCGCAGGATTTGGATAGATTTTCGCTCTATTATTTTCTCGATCGAGAGGACACGCGGCAGCTAATGCCGATTGCGGAGTGTTTTCTCAGTGAATCGGCGGCTGGTACGTTTGTCGAGTCGGGGTTGATGCCGTTGGCGACGATTAAGGATACTGATCGTATCAAGCTAATTAGGTATCGCTCGGTTCACCAAACGACGGCGGCGCTGAGTGGTCGTTGGCTCAGATGAGAATTCTGTTGGCAACGGCGCGGGCATTTACTAGAATAGGATTTTGCTTTTGAAGCGGGAGTTCCCGCTTTTTGTATCTGTGGTTTTTTGTGCAATGTTCGACGAAACTTTCGATATTGTTGTGATTGGTGCCGGTCATGCCGGTTGCGAAGCTGCTTCGGCGGCGGCGCGACTCGGCGCGGACACGGCTCTGGTTACGATTAATCTCGATCTGATTGGGCAGATGTCGTGCAACCCCGCGATCGGCGGGATCGCGAAAGGCCATGTTGTTCGCGAGATCGATGCATTGGGCGGAATAATGGGGCGCGTCATAGACAGAACCGGTATACAGTTTAGGTTGCTAAACAGGTCACGGGGGCCGGCGGTGCAGTCGCCGCGCGCGCAGGCGGATCGAAGTCAATATCGGGTCGAGATGCGCCGCGTCTTGGAGGCGACTTCGAATTTAAGTCTTCGGCAGGGAGTTGTTGTTGATCTAATTGTTGAAAACAAATGTGTTATCGGTGTTGAGATGCAAGATCAACGCCGTTTTGGCGCGAAAGCGGTGATCGTCGCGACCGGAACTTTTTTGAATGGGACGATACATACTGGCGAAACGACGTTTTCGGCGGGGCGAGCCGGCGAACCGGCGTCGATTGAATTGGCCGAAGGATTGAAGGCGTTGGGATTTCCCGTTGGTCGGCTAAAGACGGGTACTCCGCCGCGACTAGACGGACGGACGATCGATTGGGACGCATTCGAAGTTCAGCCTCCGGATGAAAGGCCGGTCGCATTCTCGTTTGCTACTGAGAATATCGAACAGGCGCAGGTAAATTGCCATATCGGATATACAACGGATGCGCTTCACGACCGGATCCGCGGGAATCTCCATCGTTCGCCGCTCTATTCCGGGAAGATCACTGGAATCGGTCCAAGATACTGTCCGTCTATTGAAGACAAGGTGGTTAAGTTTGCCGACAAGAACAGGCACCAGTTGTTTCTAGAGCCTGAAGGGCATAATACGAACGAAGTTTATCTGAATGGGTTCTCGACTTCGCTGCCGGCAGATCTTCAACAGGATTTGCTGCGGATGGTGAATGGATTCGAGAGCGTGAGGATAATCAGGCCAGGTTACGCGATCGAATACGATTTTGTTGATCCACGTGAGCTGCGTCCGACGATGGAAACTACCCGGGTTTCAGGGCTTTATTTTGCCGGGCAGATTAACGGGACGACGGGATACGAGGAGGCCGCATGCCAAGGGCTAATGGCCGGAATTAACGCGGCATTGGCGGTCGATGGCCGCGGCGCGTTTGTTCTCGGTCGCGACGAAGGTTACATCGGTGTTCTGGTTGATGACTTGATACAGCATGGGGTTGACGAGCCTTATCGATTGTTTACGTCGAGAGCTGAAGCGCGCTTGCTTTTGCGCCATGATAATGCCGATGAACGGTTGACGCCGAAAGGCCGGGAAATCGGTTTGGTCGGTCAAAGAGATTGGGATAGTTTTAGTTCAAAGCGCGATCGGATCGCGAGGTTGCGAAATACGCTTGATACTACGCGGTTCAGGCGTTCGGCGCCGGAGTATGCGGCGGTGTCGCAGATACTTGGTGTGGACCTGGGCGATTCGGTTACTTTGTCGCAGCTTTCAATGCGGCAAGGTGTCGGCTCGGAGTTGATTGAGCGATTGCTTCCGGAGGACATTCGCCGAGAGATTGACACGGTAATTCTTGAGACGGCTTTGGCGGATACGATGTATCGGGGATATATACGAACGCAGGAAAGCGCCAATGAGCGCGTCAATCACCATGATGCGCTTAAGGTCCCGAGCGGGTTTAGCTTTAATGGGATTCCCGGTTTATCGAATGAGATGATTGAGCGATTGGAACGGGCCAGGCCGATGAGTTTTGCTCAGGTTCGAAGGATTCCCGGATTGACTCCGGCGGCGATTTCAACAGTTTTGGTCTATCTCAGTGGTGCGCAGAAGGCTGGTTGATATGTGGAACGTTCCACATTCAATTACCGCCCCGGTTCGAATGTGGAACGTTCCACATCGCAAATAAACCGATCGTGTGTTAGTTTATTCAATCAACTAAAGCCAATACTTTCATCGCAAACACTGACAAGCATTAATCAACCAAAAAAAGATAGTCGTGAAAATGGGAAAGATCATTGCGATAGCCAACCAGAAAGGCGGCGTCGGAAAAACCACAACTGCAGTAAATTTGGCGGCCGGACTTGCCGTCGAAGAAAAGCGGGTCCTTCTCGTAGACGCTGACCCTCAAGGCAACGCCACCTCTGGATCCGGAATCCAGCGTGGAGTCATGCGCAAGACAATTTATAACGCGCTTGCCCTCAACGAAAATATCGAAAGCATTATTCTTCCCACTGAATTACCATTATTTTTCGTGCTTCCATCAGACAAGAACCTGGCCGGAGCAGAAATCGAACTCGTCGAAACCGATCGCCGCGAATATCGCCTCAAGTCGCTGCTCGAAACAATTCGCAATAAGTTCGACTACATTATCATCGACTGTCCACCATCCCTGGGATTATTAACAATCAACGGCCTAACGGCGGCCGATTCCCTTCTCGTGCCGATCCAGTGCGAATATTTCGCACTCGAAGGCGTAACAGAGCTATTCGATACTCTGGCCAGACTACGCCGCGGCCTGAATCCCCAACTTACTATCGAGGGCCTTTTGCTAACTATGTTCGATGAACGCACTAATCTTTCGAACGCCGTCGCCCAAGACCTTCGCGATTTTTACGGCTCACAAGTTCTCAAGTCGGTGATTCCGCGCAACGTGCGCCTGGCAGAAGCGCCAAGTCACGGGAAGCCGATCATACTCTACGATATCCGTTCGCGCGGAGCGGAAGCTTACATTGAACTCGCAAAGGAGATATTAAACCATGGCTAGAAAAGCTCTCGGACGCGGTCTCAGCGCCCTCATAACCGAAGAAACATCTATTAAAAACGAGAACCCGCAAAACAAACAAAACATACAAGACTTACAACAAATCGCATCGACCGGTTCGCTTGAACTAGACATCGATCTCGTTTCGCCAAATCCTGAACAACCGCGAACCCGATTTTCAGAAGAGAGTCTCGAAGAACTTACGCAGTCTATTCGCTCAAACGGCATCGTCCAACCGATCGTTGTTCGCGAGAAGCAAGACGGCCGCTTTGAAATAGTCGCCGGCGAGCGACGCTGGCGTGCTTCTCAACGCGCGGGACTGAAAAAAATCCCGGCCGTCATCAAAGAAGTCTCTGATGAAAAATTGCTTGAACTCGCACTTATCGAGAACATTCAGCGTCAGGAGCTCAACGCGATCGAAGAAGCGAAGGCATACCGCAAACTTATTGATAACATTGGACTTACTCAAGAAATGATTGCCGAAAGAGTCGGCAAAGACCGGACACTTGTGGCGACATCGCTACGCCTCCTGAAACTCCCTGCCGATATTCAGCGCTTAATCGAAAACCAACAGCTTTCCGCCGGTCACGGCCGCGCCCTGCTTCTATCGTCAGACATCGCTTCGCAGCGCAGAATCGCACGAAAAATCATCGAAATGGCGCTCTCGGTCCGCGAAACCGAGAAGGCTATCAAAAGACTCGCTCGCGAAGATACCGACGCTCCACCGTCCAATAAAAAAACCCAAACGAAGTCTGATCCCAACGTAAAGGCGGCCGAAACGAAACTTAGGCGTCACCTGGGCACGAACGTCCAAATCGTTCCGAATACCGGACATGCCGGCGGAAAGATCCACATTGAATATTACGGTGGCGATGATCTCGACCGAATCTACCAATTATTGATCAGGAACAGCTAGTCGTTCAGTCGTTTTTGCGTTCTGCCCCGCAAGACTGCAAAATAAATTAACGCGCCGAAAATTATGGCGCGACGCGGGTTATTTTTTTTCATGACAGATATGGCAGATATCACCGAGAAGAAAAGACTAACGGAAATGGTCTCCTGTGCGGGTTGAGTTGCTAAACTCGCACCCGGCGACCTTGCTCAAGTTTTGAGCAAACTTCCAAAGCAAGAGAACGCAAACGTGATTGTCGGATTCGATACTTCCGACGACGCGGGCGTATTTCGCCTGAACGATGCTACTGCGCTGGTTCAGACACTCGATTTCTTTACGCCAATCGCCGACGATCCGCGAACCTACGGCCGAATCGCCGCGATCAATTCGCTAAACGATATTTATGCGATGGGCGGCACTCCGTTGACGGCGTTGTCGATCGTTTGCTTCCCCCAAAAAGGGGACTGGGAGATACTTGGTGAGATTCTTGCCGGAGGTCAAGATGCCCTAAACTCCGAAGGCGTTGTTGTTCTCGGAGGTCATTCGGTCGATGACCAAGAAATCAAGTTTGGCTATTCAATCACCGGAACTGTTGACCCTAAACGAGTTATTGCAAATGCAGGAGCTCGGGCTGGCGATCTTCTCGTGCTCACAAAGCCACTGGGAACGGGAGTGATCAGCACAGGGATCAAGTTCGGAAAGGCGTCGGAGTTTGCCATTTCGGCGGCAATGATGGCAATGACGACATCCGCCCGCGAAGCCTCGATCGCGATGCGGGCATGCGATGCAAACGGCTGCACCGATGTCACCGGCTTTGGATTTCTCGGCCACGCCTACGAAATGGCGAAGGCCAGTAACGTGACTTTCATGATTGATTCTTCGAGCATTCCGCTGCTGCCCGACGTGATCGATCTGATTCGCCAGAAAATGCTGACCAGAGGCGATCGCAACAACAGAACCTATGTCGGCGATACGATTGAGTTCGCCGGGTCCGTATCGGGTGAATTGCAGAGCGCGCTGTTCGATCCGCAAACCGCCGGTGGGTTGTTAGTGAGTCTTCCGGCTGACGGGGCCCGCGAAATGGTCGAGAGAATCGCCGGCACCGCCATCGTCGGACGAGTCGAGCGTTTCGACGAACACCTGTTGAAAGTCGCATAACAAAAATGCCGCTACTATTTATCGGAGAATCCATCGGAATGCAGGAGTTGATCATGATCGGCGTGATCGCGCTTATCATTTTCGGTCCCCGAAAGCTTCCACAGATCGCCCGAACGATCGGCAAGACGATGGCCGAATTCAGGAAGGCAACCAATGAATTCCGTTCGACTTGGGAGCGCGAAGTAGATTTCGAAAATCTTGAGTCAGAGCCTTCTTCGGCAAAAAGCTCGACTTCAGTTCCAAAGCTTCCGAAGGAGACCGTCGCGGCGCCCGAGATTCGCGCCCTCGAAGATGCCGATTTCGGCAAGATGTCGATCACACCGTCAATCGCCCCGGTTGAAACGCCTGAATCAGAGCCCGTTAGCGATGAGATCGCCGTTCCACGTAATGAGAAACGCGACTGGCTTTGATACCATCGGCGTAGATTTTCCAAAGAGCGTCGAGGATCCACCAGCTTACTGAGCGTAAACCATGCAGCAAGCATAATAGAAAGAAAAGAAAGAAAAGAAAGAGTGTGTAGATGAGCACCGAACTTGAAAAATCCGAAGAGATCGGCGCCCAAATGTCGTTTCTCGATCATCTTGACGAACTCCGCAAACGGCTCGTCCGTTCCGTCCTGATCATCGGCGCGGCGTTCGTATTTTGCTGGACGGTCTCCGATCAGATTTACAACTTCCTTGCAGTTCCCGTCCAGCGTGAGCTCGCCGAGGCGACGCAGCGGCGTGTACAAAGTGACCGAAGCTTCGAGTTCGTGAAAAACGGCGATTCGGGCCGATTTGTCTTCGATCGCGCAACGAGTCTCGGCACCGTCGTCGTGCCGGTCGGAACGACGGTCCAAGCAAGAGTTGAAAACTGCGGCGAAGCCAATCTCTGCGTATTCTCATCCGAAGATCTTCTCGTTGGCAGCTATCTTGTTCCGCAGGGCGCAAAGGTCGCGGAATTGACCGCAACCATTGCGCGAACCGCAAGTTCAGACGAACAGTTAATCGTCACAACCGCCGTCGAACCGTTTACTCTTTACGTCACCGTTTCGCTGTATGCGGCGATTGCACTCAGCGTTCCGTTCTTGCTCTGGCAAATCTGGGCGTTCATCGCCCCGGCGCTATACAAACACGAGCGCAAATACGTGACCCCGTTTATTGGTTTATCAACAATCTCATTCGTTCTCGGAGCGGCGTTTGCCTACTACGTTCTTTTTCCGCCGGCAGTCCGCTATCTGCTCTGGTTGGGCGACGATTTTCGGCTAATGCTTCGCGCAACCGACTACTTCGATTTCATCACCCTGATCATGTTGGCAATGGGGTTGATATTCCAGATGCCGGCGATCACCTATGTTCTTTCCCGGATCGGGTTAGTTTCAGCCGGTTTTCTTGCCCGCAGCTGGAAATTCGCGATCGTGATCATTCTCATTGCCGCGGCCGTGATTTCACCGACCGGCGACATCCCGAACATGATGCTGTTTGCGGCACCGATGATGCTTCTTTATGTCATCTCGATCTTCGTTGCCTGGTTCTTCGGCAAGAAGCGCGTTGCCGATCCGACAGCAATCTGACCGTTGAGAAAGCAACCCGACCCCGATCCAAAGCATCTTGAATTATTGAAGAATACTGTCTAAAATCTTAAGAGCTAAAAGTTTACGCAAACCGTAAGGCAAACACTGGGAGTTTTAAGTTATGTCGAAGAGTAGTTTTGTTCGCAATTTGACCTTGATTTGTTCGATTCTGGCATCGGTCGCGCCGGTTGTGACGGCGCAGGATCCGAAGGAAACGCCGTCGCAGAACGTCGAAGAAAAATCGAGAAAGGTCAAAGAAGAAGTCAAGAAGGTATACGAAGATTGGCTCAAGAAGGACGTTTCGTATCTAATTACACCGGAAGAAAAGCGCGCCTTCAAACAGCTTAAGACGGACGAGGAACGCGAAAATTTCATCGGGGATTTTTGGCGTCGTCGTGATCCGAACCCGGACACCGAAGAAAACGAATTTCGCGAAGAATACTACGAGCGGATCGCCTATGCGAACGAACATTTTGCATCGGGAATTCCGGGTTGGATGACCGACCGCGGCCGGATCTATATCACTTGGGGAAAACCGGATTCGATCGAGTCACATCCGTCAGGCGGATCATACGATCGGCCGAGCTATGAAGGCGGCGGATCGACAACGACTTATCCCTTCGAAGTTTGGTTTTACCGGCATCTTGACGGCGTCGGCGATGGACTCGAAATCGAATTCGTCGATCCGACCGGAACCGGTGAATATCGTATCGCCCGTACACCGTATGAAAAGGACGCGCTGTTAATGGTTCCCGGTGCGGGATTGACCACGGCTGAATCACTCGGACTTGGAAACAAAGCCGACCGAATCACCGGCCAATATCAAAACGGCGCCAGCTATCAACGCGAACAGGATTCCCCGTTCCGCCGTCTTGAAGTGATTGCGAACTTGCAGCGTCCGCCGCAAGTCAAATACAGCGATCTTCAGACGACCTTGCTTGAATCGGCGGTTATCGACAACAATCCGCTCGACTTCCAGCTTCGCGTGGATTACTTCCGCCAGTCCGACAGCAGCGTCATGACGACATTTACCGTTCAGGCAGAGAACCAGGAACTTGTTTTCGAGAATATCGGTGGTTTGCCGACGGCGCGAATGAACATTTTCGGCCGTATCATGGCGGTGTCAGGAAAGCGCTCGGGTATCTTCGAAGACTCGGTCACGACCAGTGCAACTGAAGAAGAACTGGCAGATACGCGCGACAAGAAGTCCGTCTACCAGAAAGCCGTCGCATTGACGCCGGGAACGTACAAAGTCGATGTCGTCGTTCGCGACGTGGTATCGGGCAACAAGGGAATTCGCAGTTTCGGCTTCACGCTTCCTAAGTATGACGAGAAGCAACTCGACACGTCATCGTTGATTCTTGCTTCGAAACTCCGGACAACGAACGAACGCGACATCGGCGGAATGTTCGTGATCGGAACCGCGAAAGTCATTCCGAATTTGAGCGGTATCTATCGCAAAGGCCAGGAAGTCGGGGTGTACATGCAGGTCTATAACGCTGGTATCGATCAGACAACGCTGCGACCGGCGGTCGATGTCGAATACGTGTTGACGAAAGGCGGCAAAGAAATCCTGCGCCAGCCCGAAAACTGGGAAGGTCTCAGCGATTCCGGACAACGCCTGACGCTTGCCCGGCTTCTCTCGACAGCCAATTTGACGAATGGCGATTATGAGTTGAAAGTGCGCATCAAAGATCGCGTCAGCGGTCAGACGATGGAACGCGCCGATAAATTCTCGATCGTTGATTAGTCAGTAACTAGCACAATCGAAAAAAAGGGCTGTCCGGGAAAATCCACGGCAGCCCTTTTGCTCTCTATCGAATCCCGACTCACGCCGTTCAGGTCACCTTTCCTTTTCGTACGGCAGCTCGTTCGATACGCTCGGTCTTTATTTCAAAGCCGATTCCCGGCGCCTCCGGAGCGAGAATCGTGCCGCGATCCGAGACCTCGACGGCGGGTTCTATAATGTCTTCATGCCAGTACCGCTTCGATGCCGAGACGTCACCCGGCATGGTATATCCGGCCAAAGTTGAGATGGCGATATTGTGCGCGCGGCCGATTCCCGACTCGAGCATACCGCCGCACCAAACGGGGATTCCGGCTTCACGGGAAATTCGCTCAATCTCCTTCGATTGATAGTGTCCACCGACCCGTCCGTTCTTGAGGTTGATTATCCGGCCTGACTTGAGTTCGATCGCCTTGCGCGCATCGTCCGGAGACTTGATCGGCTCATCGAGACAGATCGGCGTCCGGATCTCGCGCTGCAGTTTTGCATGATCGATAATGTCGTCGTGCGGCAACGGCTGTTCAAACATCGTCAGCCCGAAGTCGTCGAGCCGCCTGAACAATTCCGTATCTGCCAGCGTGTACGCCGAATTCGCGTCTCCCATCAACGGAATACTGCCGAACTCTTCACGGACGCGCTTGATAACTTCAAAATCCCAATGCGGCGCGATTTTGATCTTGATTCGCTGATAACCGGCATCCAATTCGACTCGAATCTTCCCGAGCAGATCCTCGATCGAATCCTGAATGCCGATCGAAACGCCGCAGGCAATCTCACGATTGACGCCGCCAAGATGCCGCCACAACGGCACGCCCAGCCTTTTGGCTTCGAGATCCCAACATGCCGTCTCAATCGCAGCCTTGGCCATTCGGTTGCCGCGAACATGCTTCATCAGCCCCCAAATCTCGTTTGCCGATTCAACTTCGCGTCCAATGACAGCAGGCCCGAGTATCCTTTCGATTGTCTCCCAGCAGGAATTCGTCCACTCTTCAGAGTAGGACGGAGTCTCTCCGGCCGTGCATTCGCCCCAGCCATCATTACCGTCCTGGTCGGCGACGCGGACGAGAATGATGTTTCGTTCATAAGTCCGGCCAAAACTCGTCTCAAAAAAATGTACTAACGGAAGGGAGATTTCGGTAAGTTCGATCGAAGTGATTTTCATGTCAGTTTCTAATGTTAATTCGGAATGTCCGAATTGTTAATCGGCGGTCGTGGGTTCAACCGCCGATTAAACCAAACTGACGGGGTTATTACTCAGTCGAGGCGACTTCTTCGCCCTGAAGCGCGGCGTGAACCGTGTGCCAGGACAAAGACGCACATTTGACCCGCGCCGGAAACTCGAGAACGCCGGCGAAAATCCGGAGCTTCCCGAGGTGGTTGTCGTCGGTCTCGATGTCGAGCTTGCCGGTGACCATCTTGTGAAATTCATCAAACAAAACTTCGGCGTCAGCCTTCGATTTGCCTTTGACCGCCTGGGTCATCATCGACGCCGATGCCTTTGAAATCGCGCATCCTGATCCGACGAATGAGACGTCGGTGACGATATCGCCATCGACATGAAGAAAGACCTTCAACTGATCGCCGCAAAGCGGATTATGTCCGTCAGCCCGAAAGTTGGCATCCTCCATTTCCCGGTAGTTCCGTGGATTCTTATTGTGTTCAAGAATCACTTCCTGATAAAGATCATTCAAATCTGACATATCTGACTCACTTTGCGGCCGCTGGTTGCAAATGTCGCCGGCCGATGAAATAAAAAACCGCCGCGTTGAGACTGGCGCAGATCATGAACAAAACGGATATAGCGGTATCGTCTCCGAGATGAAGCGCGCCAAAAATAAAAACGCCGGCAATCAGGCTCCACGGAAGCGTCAGAACAAAACAGGCCATCAGCAATTCGTAGCTGGGCCAACCGCGAGACGCTCCGGCAATGGCGAGGAATAGCGTCGCCAACCAATAGACTCCAATTCCTATTTCGAATCGCTTCAACTTCATCGATCGATCGACCCGATCTTACGCAAACACTTCGATCACCTTCTCGATCGCGGCGGCCAGCGCGTCGACTTCATCCCGCGTGTTGTAAAACGCAAAACTCGCGCGCGCGGTCGCCGGAACCTGAAAATGCTGCATCACCGGCTGCGCGCAATGATGTCCGGCGCGAACTGCGATTCCCTGCTGGTCCAGGATTGTCCCGATGTCATGCGGGTGAACGTTTTCAACCGTGAACGACAAGACGCTCGCCTTTTCTCGCGAGGTTCCGATGATTCTTACGCCTTCAATCCCTGAGAGCTTCTCCGTCGCATATTCAAGCAGTGCGTGTTCATGCATGAAAGCCGCATCAAGATCGATAGAATTCAGGTAATCAATCGCCGCGCCGAGTCCGATCTGCGAAGCAATCGCCGGCGTCCCCGCTTCGAATTTTTCCGGCAAACCCGCATACGTCGTTTTCTCAAACGTCACTGTCCGGATCATCGATCCGCCGCCCTGATAAGGGTTCATCTTTTCGAGCCAATCGCGCTTTCCGTAAACGACGCCGCTTCCCGTCGGCGCGAACATCTTGTGTCCCGAAAAGGCATAGAAATCGGCGTCGAGATCCTGCACGTCGACGCGCATATGCGGCACCGCCTGCGCGCCATCGACGCAAACCGGGATGCCGAACTTATGTGCCGTCGCGATCATTTCCCTGATCGGATTAACCGTTCCAAGCGCGTTTGAAACGTGAGTTACGGCAACGATCCTGGTCCGTTCATTGAGGAGATTCTCGTACTCATCAATGACGAGCTCGCCGCGCTCGTTCATCGGAATCACCCGAATCCGGGCGCCGCGTTCCTCCGCGATCATTTGCCACGGAACAATGTTCGAATGATGCTCCATCTGGCTGATCACGATCTCGTCGTCCTGATTGATGAATTTCCGGCCATAACCGTTTGCGACAAGGTTGATGCCTTCGGTGCAGCCCCGAACAAAGACGCACTCTTTCGACTCTTTCGCGTTGATGAACGCGCGAACCCGCTCACGGGCCTTTTCATACTCGTTGGTTGCGAGTTGCGACAGGTAGTGAACGCCGCGATGCACGTTCGAGTGCTCTTCGGCGAGATATTTCGATCCGCGTTCGATCACCATATTCGGAACCTGGGCTGATGCCGCATTGTCCAGGTACCGCAGTGGGTTCCCGTTTACTTCACGCGACAGAACCGGAAAATCGGCACGAATCTTGTTGATATCGAAATTGCTCATTTGCTTTACCGCTACCATCTCAAACCTCAAGACTGACGTGAAGCCGGTTCAAGACAGCTTCATCCAATTCGCGCTTGATCGATTCGATTCCGATCTTGTTGATGATCTCTTCGGCAAATCCGTACGTCAGAAGATTCGCTGCGAGCGACGGATTTATTCCGCGGCTCAAGAGATAGAACATCTCCTCATCTTCCAATTGCCCGACGGTCGCTCCATGCGAGCATTTAACGTCGTCATTGAATATCTCGAGCTGCGGTTTTGTGTCGACACGCGCATCGTTCGACAACAAAAGGTTCTTGTTTGACTGCTGCGCGTCCGTTCCGCGCGCGTCCTCTCTGACAAAAACGATGCCGTTAAAAACGCCGCGTGACTTGTCGTTAAGAACGCCTTTGTACGTCTGATGTGAGACACAATTCGGCAACGCATGATCGATAGTTGAGTGCGTATCGTGATGTTGTGATCCACCAAGCATATAAAGTCCGTCGACATATGCTTCGCCGCGCTCAGCCGAGAACTTCAAATGGACGTCATGCCTCGACAACCTGGCCCCGAGATTGATATTGGTCGAGTTGTACAACGCACCACCGGCAACCGCGACCTCCGTCGTGCCGACGTGAAACGAATCGGTCGATTCCTTCTGAACCCGGTAATGTGTAATGTTCGCGTTCTCACCAACGAACACCTGCGTCGCCGCATTCGTGAACGCGGCGCCATCCGAGTCATAATTTTCGATGATTGTCGCCTTCGATCCCGGCTCCGCGATCACGATCAGATGCGGGAAACGCGCCATGCCGTCCGAATTCCTGAAATTGAATTCAATCGGATCCGCCACAACCGTTTCCTTCGGAACGGTTACAACAACAAATTCCGCAAAAGCCAGATTAAGTGCCGTGAATCCGTTGCGATCGAGCTTAAACTGCCGAACCAAATCGATCGGGGCATCACCGGCAGCCAGATTTGTGATCGCGAAGCCGGTCTCCGAAATCGGTTTAACGTTCGTATACTTCCAATTCTCGTCCCTGACCGTCGGAAATCCTGATGCCGAAAACTGATCGAAGGCCTTTCGGCGGAGATCCGCCCATTCGCCGGTCGCATCGCCGACAAAGGTCTGGAAATCCTTCGCGTAGATCGTCTCTTTCAAAACACTTGCTGTCATTTCTTTAAACGCCGCTGTCGATTTACTTGTTCGCCGCCTTTACCCAATCGTAGCCCTTTTCTTCGAGCTCGAGCGCGAGTTCTTTCCCGCCTTCTTTGACGATCTGACCGTTTGCGAGAACATGCACGAAATCCGGCTGGATGTAGTTCAGAAGGCGTTGATAATGGGTCACGAGGATGATTCCGTTTTCCGAAGATCGCAGTTTGTTGACGCCCTCGGCGACGATCCGCAACGCATCGATATCAAGACCCGAGTCGGTTTCGTCAAGTATCGCGAGCTTCGGTTCGAGCACGGCCATCTGCAGGATCTCGTTCCGCTTCTTCTCGCCGCCCGAAAATCCTTCGTTGACCGATCGCTTAAAAAACGACGGATCCATTTCGACGATTTTCGCCTTTTCCTTCAGATAGTCGTTGAACTCCAACGGGTCGAGCTCTTCTTCGCCGAAGTGCTTCATCTTCTCGTTGTAAGCGAGCCGCAGAAATTGCGAGTTCGACACGCCCGGTACTTCGACCGGATACTGGAACGCGAGAAAGACGCCCATCCGCGCACGTTCGTCCGGTTCGAACTCCAAAAGATTCTGTCCTTCGTAGACCACATCGCCCGACAAAACCTCATAGCTCGGATGACCCGCCAAAACTTTTGACAAAGTTGATTTGCCTGATCCGTTCGGCCCCATGATCGCGTGAACTTCGCCTTTGTTGACTCTCAGATTGAGGCCCTTAAGGATCTCACGACCTTCTATACCTGCATGTAAATCTTTTATTTCCAATAACATAATAACTAAATCCCTCGCCCGTAGCCTCTAAATTTTGATCCAGGTTTTTGATTCCGCAATCTTGCGGAGCAACGCCCTGTCGGCGACATACGTTTCAAAGTAGCCACAAGCGCCGCAAACATACCGCTCAGTCGGGACGCGCTGGTTCGAGACCACCTTTCCGATGAAGGTGTCTGATTCGGCAACCGGCAAAGTAAAATCACTGTCCGCGATATTTGTCGCGTACACGGAATTCGACCGACATTTGGGACAGGTTCCGCTTCTCATTTCTTCACTAACGCGGTCATCTCGATCTCAACTTTCGCATCACGCGGCAGCCGCGCCGCCTGAACCGTCGCGCGAGCCGGAAAAGGCGCCATTACGAATCGACCATAAATCTCGTTGACCTTCGCGAAATCGTTCATGTCACTCAGAAAAATCGTCGTTTTGACGACATTTTCAAAATCGCTGTCCGCCGCTTTCAAAACGGCTTCGAGATTCTTCAGCGCTTGCTCGGTTTCGGCTTCGATTCCGCCTTCAACGATCTTTCCGGTCTTCGGGTCGAGCCCGATCTGACCGGCAGCAAAAACGAAGCCGTTTGCGACGATCGCCTGCGAATACGGACCGATCGCCTTTGGCGCGTCAGCCGTCTCGATCGCCTTCTTTTTCGACTTGCCCGCAGCATCGGCAACGAACCAAACTCCGACCGTAGTCAACAAAAAGAACGCCAACACGACAAAAATCAAACGCCGATCAAACATAGATCTCACCTTTCAAATACAGCGAAGCATGTCCGCCGATTTTGACGCGATCGCCGCGAAGCTCACAAAACAATTCGCCGCCGCGAGCCGAAACCTGTCGCGCAAACAGAACGTTTTTGCCGAGCCGCTCAGCCCAGAACGGAATCAGGTTGCAATGCGCCGATCCGGTCACCGGATCTTCAAAAACGCCGACTTCCGGAGCGAAAAACCTCGAGACGAAATCGCAGTCGTCACCGGGGGCAGTGACGATCACGCCGTGCGTGTCGACTTTCAGCAGTTCCGAAAAGTTCGGCTCAATCTCAAGTACGTCCTTTTCAGACGCGTAAACCAAAAAGAAATCGCGGCCACGATAGACCTCTTGCGGCGTCTTTCCGATCGATTCGATCAAGCCCGGGAGCGGATCGGCCGTAACCGGCGGTCGCGACGGAAAATCAAGAACGTAAACACCGCCCTGTTTTTCGACGGAAAGGTCACCGCTGAGATGCGAACGAAAGCGGACAACTTCATTTTCCGACTGCAGTATTTCAAAGACCACAAACGCGCTGGCCAGCGTTGCGTGCCCGCAAAGTTCAATCTCAAACGTCGGTGTGAACCATCGAATGTCGAACACGTCGCCGTTACGGACAAAGAACGCGGTTTCGGAAAGATTGTTCTCAAAGGCGATCGCCTGCATCAAATCCGCCGGAATCCATTCGGCGAGCGGACAGATTGCCGCCGGGTTTCCCCTGAAGGCTTCCTTCGCAAATGCGTCAACCTGATAAATCGTCAAATTCATCTCATTCATGTCCCGCGAACAATCGCAAAATAAAGCGGCATCCCGATCGTGATATTGAACGGGAATGTTACGCCGATTGCCATCGGAACATAAAGTCCCGGATCAGACTTCGGCGCCGCCATTCGCATCGCGGCCGGAACCGCGATATATGACGCGCTGGCCGCAAGTACAGCGAAAATAAAACGGTTCCCCGGATCGATCGTAGCCAACTTGCTGGCGAACGCGACAACACTGCCATTGATCGCCGGAATCAGGATCGCCGCCAAGGTCACCAACAGACCATAGCGCCGAAATGCACCAAATCGGCGAGCCGTCGTCATTCCCATATCAAGCAGGAAAATCGCCAGAAATCCCTTGAAGATATCGGTTGTGAACGGCTTGATTCCCTCAGCCTGTTTCGTGTCCGCGATCAACCCGACAAGGAGGCTTCCGACGATCATGACGACGCTTCCGTTGGTGAATGAGTGTCCGATCACGTTTCTGAAGCGGCCCGGACGATCGTCATCACGGTCGTAATTCATGAACAGCAGAACTCCGACGATGATCGCCGGCGATTCCATCAACGCCATGACCGCCACCATATGCCCGCCGAAAGACAGCTTTTGAGCTTCAAGGAACGAGGCGGCCGCGACAAACGTGACGGCGCTGACCGATCCGTACGCGGCAGCTACCGCGCCTGCATCGCTCGCCGATAACTTGCGCTTCAGCAAAAAGAAAACGTATATCGGAATCAACGCCGCGATCAAGACCCCGAAGATCAGCGAATAGCCGACTTCACGCGTAAGTCCGCCGTGCGCAAGTTCCTGGCCTCCTTTGAATCCGATAGCGAAAAGCAAATAGAGCGAAATGAACTTGCTCGACGACTCAGGAATCTCAAGATCGCTTTTGAGAGACGCGGCGACGATGCCGAGCACAAACAGGAGTAGCGTCGGGTTCGTCAGGTTCGAGATCAGAATGCCGAGATCCATAACGTTACGAATCAACCGCCGCGATTGCCTGAATCTCGATCTTCGTTCCGAAATGCAGATCTTTGACCGGAACGATCGCGCGTGCCGGCCGATGCTTGCCCATGACTCGCTTGTAAACTTCGTTGACTTGATCCCAGAGATCCATGTCGGAAACGTAGATCGTCATTTGAAGCACCTTGCTGAGTTCGCTTCCCGCAGCGCGCAGAATCGATTCAACGTTACGCAACGCGATCTCGGTCTGAAGTTCGATCGCGCCCGTTTCGTGCCTGCCGGTCGAATGATCGGTCGGCAGTTGTCCTGAAACAAAGACCAGACCGTTATGCACAATTCCCGGAGAATAATGGCCTTTCGGCTCCGCCATCGAGTTCGGTTGTATGTAGTCCATTTGCGATAAAGTTTATCACTTCCAAGACTCCACCCGAAAAACCAAGCAAACGCCGAATCTTTACTTTTCCGTCAAGTATGAGCGCGAAACAAATTTTCAAATATCAAAGACCGGGTTCGATTCTGTTAGTACCTAGTAACCCGAGCAGGTTTAGAGCGCCGAATCAACCGACGCTTCCTTCAAGTTTGAGTCCCAAAAGCTTTTGGGCTTCGACAGCGTATTCCATCGGAAGTTCGCGGAACACCTCTTTGCAAAAACCGTTGATGATCAGCGAGATCGCGTCTTCCTGAGAAATTCCTCGCTGCTGAAGATAAAACAATTGCTCTTCGCTGATCTTCGACGTTGTCGCTTCATGCTCAACGCGCGCCGTGTTGTTCTGAACCTCAATATACGGAAAAGTATTCGCTTCGCATGCGCCGCCAATTAGCATCGAATCGCATTGCGTGTAATTCCGGGCGCCGTCCGCCTTCGGCATCACCTTGACCAATCCGCGGTAAGAATTGTTTGAGCGTCCGGCCGAAATACCCTTCGAAACGATCGTCGATTTCGTGTTCTTGCCGAGGTGGATCATCTTCGTTCCGGTATCGGCGATCTGCGCGTTGTTGGTGAGTGCGACCGAATAAAACTCGCCGATCGAGTTGTCACCCTGAAGAATGACCGACGGATATTTCCAGGTAATCGCCGAGCCGGTTTCAACCTGCGTCCACGAAATCTTCGAGTTCACCCCGCGGCAGGCTCCGCGTTTTGTCACGAAATTATAAATTCCGCCCTTGCCGTCGGCATCGCCGGCGTACCAATTCTGAACCGTCGAGTATTTGATCTCGGCATCATCGAGCGCGACAAGCTCGACGACCGCCGCATGAAGTTGGTTCGTGTCGAACTGAGGAGCTGTGCAGTTATGAACCGCGAAGCCCTTGACCAAATAACTATGCGTCTCATCGACATCAATGTTGAAGACGAGATCATCGAACGGTTCACGCACCACTTCACGGATCGGAACGATGAAATGCGTTTCGGTCTCGCGAACCATGTCCCATTTCTTGTCGGCGGTGTAACCGACTTGATAAAGCGGCTTTCGATCGATTATTCGCTCCGGCTGTTGATTTGAGAATATCGCCTCGCCGCCTTTCCGCACTTGAATCCACGCCTGAATATCGAGTTTGTTCAGAAGCATCTGAACCTGTTGGGCAAGTTTCTCCGAGACCGTGCAGAATCTCACCATCGTCGAACCATTGCGGTCGCAAATGTTACCGTCTCCCGCAAGGTACGCATCAAGAAGTACTTTTGCCTGCCGAGGTGAGACGTTCATCAGGTCCGTACTCAGCGACTTTTCGGACGCGTATTTTCCGCAATGAACGGTAAACCAATCAGAAAACTCCGACGAATAAAACTGAACGTTGGCGCCGTTTCTCGCTTCGTTTTTGACCACATAGGCGCGTTTGCCAGAGAGTCTTTCGATCAATTGTTTCGTCCTTTCGATCAGCTGCTCTTCGGCCAGCCCGAACGCGAATGAGTTGACGAATTGCTTATTAAGCTCGTTGAAACAAGTCGATCCCTCGGCGAGGTAATAACCAAGAAGTTCGAGCTCGTCATCGTTGAACTTGCGTGAATCCGGTCGCTCGAGTTTCGGCACCAGAACAAAGTCGCCCTTTTCAAGTTCGTCGGCCTTGATGAACTCCGGTGTCGCGCTCAGAAGCTTGGCCGTATCAACTTCGGGCAGCCAACCGTTTCTTGGCTTGCGCGGTTTGAGTACGTCCTTTCGCCTGATCGCATAAACCGGGTGTTCCGGAGTCAGCTTGAACGCGTTGTATCGGGACATCGGACGAACCGTTATCATTTCGCCCTTGAAGTTGCGAGCCATCGCCGCGCGGACTTTCTGAAGTTTGCCGTTATGGTCGTAAACGCGGTCGCCAGCCTTGATGCCTTCAATATTTCTCCAGCCGTCCGCGGTCAAAACCTGCTCGCCGGCCGGATGACAACCTTCATTATATGCGACGTAAGCACCATCTTCTGCAACAATGAGCGTTCGTTCAAATTGTCCTGATTCCTGCGTATTGATGCGGAAATATGTCGAAAGCTCCATCGGGCAACGGACGCCCTTCGGAATAAAAACGAATGACCCGTCGGAGAACACTGCCGAGTTGAGCGCCGCGTAAAAGTTGTCTCCGACCGGGACGACTGAACCGAGATATTTCTTGATTAAATCGGGATGCTCGATCAGCGCTTCGGAGAACGGCATGAAAATGACGCCCGCTTTCTTGAGCTTCTCTTTGTAGGTAGTCGCGACCGACACCGAATCGAAAACCGCATCAACGGCGACGTTTGCCAGCATTTTCTGTTCCGATAACGGAATTCCGAGCTTTTCGAAGGTCTTCAAGAGTTCCGGATCGACTTCCTCGAGGCTCTGCTTCTTCGCCTTTTGCTTCGGCGCGGCGTAATACGTGATGTTTTGGAAATCAATGTTCGGATAAACGAAATTCGCCCAAGAGTCAGGCTGCTTCATCGTCAGCCAGTGACGGAAAGCCTTCAGGCGAAACTCAAGCATCCATTCGGGCTCATTCTTTTTCGAACTGATCAACCGAACGGTGTCTTCGGTCAGTCCACGGGGGATGGTTTCCGTCTCGATATCAGTGACAAAGCCGTATTTATATTCGCGGTTTGCCAGATGTTCCAATGTTGCGCTTGATGACATACGGCTTAGTGTTTCTGACCGATGAACCCTTGATCAAGAGTTCGGTGAATTCCTTTGATCTGATGAAATGTCGCGTCAACATTGGCTTCGGTGCCAACAAGTTGCGCCAACGTGATTTGCGCAAGTGCGTTCTGAACGATCTCATGCAGCCCGACAATGACCGGACGGATTCCGCAATCGCCCTTGTGAACGCAAGTTTGAAGCACACCTTTGTAACTGTCGCAATGCGCGTTGATCTCGTCCTCCTCGAGGACCTTGATGACCTGATTGAGAAAGATTTCCGTTGCCGGCCGAGAAAGCGAATAGCCGCCCTTTGTTCCGCGCGTCGCCTGAACAAATCCCGCTTTGTTGAGAATCCACATCAATTTCCCGGCATTCGCCGTCGATATCCCCTCGCGATCCGCAATTTGCGGCAACGTCAGACTCTCGCCGTCATTTAGAAACGCGAGCTGAAGCAAACAGCGCAATCCATACTCTTCTTGTGCAGATATCTTCATTACAACTCGACTCAATACAAATATTTACCTGCTTGAACGACTTCTAGAATCGCAAATCTTTACTTTTGTGTCAAGATTGCAGACATTGGCCGCTCGATGAGTCGATCGCGTTCACGGCAAAGCTCAATCGTGAGCCTGAGAATTCGACAAAATCAGACGCGGGGCGTACATGAAAAGGAAATTGGTCTGCGCCCTCACACCTTTGCGGGAACGCAGGAATTCGTTGAACAAGCGGAACATGCTCCCGCAAAGTCGCCAAGCCGCCAAGAAGAACTCTCGCTTTGCGCCCTCGCGCCATTGCGGGAACGCAGGAATTCGTTGACCAAGCGGAACGTGCTCCCGGAAAGACGCCAATTCGCCAAGAAGAACTCACTTTGCGCCCTCGCGCCTTTGCGGGAACGCAGGAATTCGTTGACCAAGCGGAACGTGCTCCCGCAAAGACGCCAATTCGCCAAGAAGAACATGCTCCCGCAAAGTCGCCAAGCCGCCAAGAAGAACTCTCACCTTTGCGCCCTCGCGCCATTGCGGGAACGCAGGAATTCGTTGACCAAGCGGAACGTGCTCCCGCAAAGACGCCAATTCGCCAAGAAGAACTCACTTTGCGCCCTCGCGCCTTTGCGGGGACGCAAGAATTCTTTGACCAAGCGGAACGTGCTCCCGCAAAGACGCCAAGTGAGAGCGCACGAAGAACCCGCTCGGCGCGAAATCTTTGGCAAGATTCGATCCGAACTACAGTGTTTTCGAGAAATTCGATCGACTATTCCTTAAGTCCGTTTACGACCCGTTTGATCCCGAATTTGATCAGTTCGACATTGAAATTTATCAAAAGGCCTAACCGAAAATCCGTCAATACGAGGTATGTTCTGAGCTGCTTGGCATGAACCGGCGCAAGGCACTCAATCGACTTCACCTCGACAATTAACTTGTTTTCGACGATCAAGTCCGCCCGGAATCCTACGCTCATCCGGATGCTGTCCCAAAAAACCGGAACTCCGCGCTGTCGTTGAACCTTCAAGCCGCGTTTTTTGAGTTCATAAGTGAGGACCGCCTCGTAAACCGATTCAAATAATCCGGGTCCGAGTTTTGTGTGGATATCGAAAGCGGAATTGACAACCGCCTTCGCGATTTCGTTTTCTGTCATTTGTAGCCTCGAAAGAGTATGAGATTTCAAGAGCTGTGAGCTGCTGAGTATTCGAAATTTAGACGAACACCCGAGGAATTGCAAGGAAGCGGGCGAGCGTTATCAAGCTCAATTCCCGAACTTGCCGCGAATCCGGACGCTTCGCTCGATGACATCCGCATTCTCGAGTATTTTCAGCCTCAGATCTTTGTCGAGCCCGGGATTCTGATCCAAAAACTTCCCGATGACCGCAGCCGCAGCCGCGTCCTTTTGTCCACCGATGAACGAACCAAGCCAGCCGTTTACGAAGAATATTTTGCGGTTGCGTTTTATCGTCGGTAACTCTGCCAGAGCTTTTTCGAGGTACGGGGCAGTAAGTTCCGAGTGACGCGACGTATTGAAAACCGAAAACGCCGCTTCGATCCAGCTCTCCGAAAGATCCTTGGAGTTGACGAAATCGTTCCAGTATTTCGCCTTGTTTTCGGGTGTTCCGATGCCGGCACGCGCCGCGTACGCATATCGCCGCGCATCGTCTGACGTTTCGGTCTTCTCCAACCCGGCAAGCAAACCGGGCGCGTCCGGGTCGCCGAGAATCAAAAGCCGCGTCACGATGTCAAAACGATCCTTTGTCCGAAGTTCGAACCTCGCAACCTTCGACGTTCCGGCGAGAATCTCTTTCATCGTCTTTCGGGCGCTGACGCTTGATCCGAGATTCAGAAATGCCCGATAGTACGTGATCCGCTGACCTATCGTGGTTGCCTTTGCAATTCGCTCAAGCAGTAACGACTCAATCCGTCCCCGGATTTCGCCGATCTTCGAACGGTTCGCATCCGTTTCAGCAATGTAATAATTCATCGCGGTTCCGACCCGGCCGAGCAACGTTTGAATCGTTGATTCGTCGGTTTCGACGGCAAGGTTCCTGATGACGAGATCGACGTATTCCGCCGGATCGAGTTCCTGCTCGCGTACCGAATCCCACAACGCGCCCCACATCATCGCCCGCAGAAAGTCATCCTTTTCGAGATGGATGTTTTTGAGAACGTAGTTGCGGCTTCGATTGTCGAGCAGGAAAACGCCGTAGCCGAAGTCCTGATAGTTCGGAAAGATCAGATCAGGCGTCCGGTTCGCAGGATTGAATTTACCGTTCGTTATCACCCAAACGGACTCGAACGGCGGGTTTTTGGCCGCCCGAATCGAGGCGTCCTCCTGACGGTCGTCCTTTTCAAAACGCAGCAGCAGGCGAGTGTTCTGACTCCAGATCTTGCCTTCGCCGAGCGCGTCCGTCTGTTCGAGCCAGTACATCTCTTTAGTGTCGTGAAGTCCGCCGCCGGTTCGTTCAATTTCGTCGCGCGGCCGGTAAAGCCGAAGTTCGTCGTTCTTGATCCGAATAATCGGAAGCGACCGTTGAGTCACCCATTGTCGTGCCCATTCGCCGACGCTGATTCCGCGATTTTCGCTAAAATCCTTGCCGGCTGCGACCTCAAATTGTTCGACAAGATCGGCCCAGGCCGCGTTCTTGAATTCGTGGTTTTTCAGAAAGTTGCGGACCGCTTTCTGGAAAACACTTTCCCCGAGGTAAAACTCAGCCTGCTTCAAAAATGCCGGAGCCTTGTTGTAGACGATGTTCCCATACGCCGATTTGGCCGCGTTGAGATTCGGGATCTCCTGATAGATCGGCGTCGTTCCCTTTGTCGAATCGGTCTGGTACGCGCCCTGTTTTGTGCGCTCGTAAAAAATCTTCCACGAATTGTATTCCGGCAAAACCCGCGCCATCGCCTTGTATGCCATGAACGTCGCGAAACCTTCTTTGAGCCAAAGGTCGTCGAACCATTTCATCGTCACCGTGTCGCCGAACCACTGGTGCGCGGCTTCGTGAAAGATCAGGCTCGCACGCGCGACAAAGTCGTTCTTTGTCGGTTCCGACGGAAAAATGATCGACGCTTCCCGCAAAAACGTTGCGCCGGCGTGTTCCATTCCGCCAAACGGAAATTCGGGGATCAGGACCAGATCGTATTTCGGGAACGGAAATTTGTAATCGAAGTAATCCTCAAGATATTTGACGGCTTCGCGATTGAGCCGGAACACTTCGGTGGCGTGAGTCTTGAATTTCTCTGCCTGCGATCGGCGAACGAAGACATTACCCAAACCCGGATTCGAGGGATCCGATATTTTGACAAAGTCGCCGGCAGCAAAGGCAAAAACATACGTGCTGATCGGTTTCGTCTCTTCGAATCGATAGGTTGTTGAACCGATCCTCGTACTCGAAAGATCCAAAGCCTCCGTGTTGCCGATGATCTCGGCTTTCCATGCGTCCGGTTTCGTGACGCTCAACGAGAACCGCGCTTTGAGATCAGGTTGATCGAAAACCGGAAACGCCATGCTCGCGTCTGACGGGACGAAAAGTGAATAGATGTACTCGCCGCCGTCCTGTTTGTCGGTGTAGCGCGTTACCGCTGCGCCGCTTGTCTTGATCGGCGAGGCAAACTCGATTGTGATGCGGTTCGTTCCGGCCCGGAGCAGACCGTTGGGGATCAGAATGTGTTCCTGATTGAGCTGCGATGTCATGTCCATCGCATCATTGACCGCGATCAGTTTAGCGTAAGGCTGGTCCTTGTCATTCGCGAACGAAGTCGTCCGCCAATCGAGAACCAACGGATATTTAGCACCTTCGTCCGACAGATCGACGCTGACCGTAACGGTTCCTTTCATCAGCGGCGCGCCCTTTTCAAGCCCGATCTTCAGGTCGTACCGAACGTTTGAATAATTCGCCGCCCGCCATTTCGCGAGCGCGAGCGGGACGCCCGGCTCGATCGGCGGTTGCTGCGCGACCAAGTTGACTACCGATCCAATTACCACGATCAATGCCGCAAACCACAGACTCTTCATCGCAAACATCATAGATCGTTTGATGCTCGGTGACGAACATCGTTGACGTTTCAGACTTTGAGAATCCCCCGAAATCCGCGGGCGGCGTAGTAAGACTGCGCGCCGTTGTGATAGACGAAGACCGAATCGTAGCGGCGATCGCAGAAAAGTGCTCCGCCCAATCGTCGGATCTCTTCCGGCGTCTTGATCCAGCTCGACGTTTTGAGATCGAACTCACCGAGCTTCTGAAGGTCGCGGTACTGCTCCTCGCAAAGCAATTCAATTCCCATCGTCGCTGCCGAATCGACGGCGTTTCCGTCGGGCCGATGTTCTTTTCGGGATTCCCAACCCTCACGGTCGTAGCAGAGGCTTCGTCTGCCTTTCGGACTTTCCTCGGCGCAGTCAACGAAGATCACGGCGCCTGATTCTTTGTCGAGCCCGACGACGTCCGGTTCGCCGCCCGTTCGTTCCATTTCATACAGCGACCGCAGCTTCGATTCGTCGGCGCGAAGCCGCGCCTCGACATCTTCCCAATCGATGCCCTCATGCCTGATCGGATTCGCGGCAAACCGCGCCTTCAGCGTCGCGATCATTTCGGCTGTGATTTCTGCTTTCATGGATTCCTTATTCTAA
The DNA here is from genome assembly GCA_044229875.1 of Pyrinomonadaceae bacterium. Taxonomy (GTDB): domain Bacteria; phylum Acidobacteriota; class Blastocatellia; order Pyrinomonadales; family Pyrinomonadaceae; genus JAFDVJ01. The sequence goes on from JBGASE010000006.1 coordinate 44,252, forward strand.
GCAGCCAAAAGCGGCTGAATTCTGTCAACATCAGCGCCGATACTCTGCTTGGCCTCCCAAAGATCGACGGCCCGCTGTGCATTGAGCCAGAACTCCGGACTATTTCCGAACAAACGGGATAACCGTAACGCCATTTCGGGGCTCACCGACCGGCGTTCGCGGAGGAGTTCATTGACCGTTTGCCGCGAAACTCCGATTGCATCCGCGAGACCGCTTACCGAAAGCTCATGATCCGGCATGAAATCTTCGCGAAGCATTTCACCCGGGTGTGTCGGCCGACGCTTGATTCCGTTATTCAAAATATTCAAAATACTCATATTCGTTGCCGCACTTCGTCACGGGTCATCACAGCCCGATCAACTCCCAAAAAACTCATCATGCAAACGTTTGACTACATCGGTCACAACGTCTTCTCTCACTGCGAATGTGAGATTGACGCTTGAGGCGCCGTGCGAGATAAGCATCACGTTGAAGTCGGTGATTGCTTCGAATACCTCGGCCGCGACACCAGGCGCGCTGCGGAGTCCGAATCCGACGACGCAGATGACGGCGACTCCGCGTTCGACCTCGACCTTGCCGATCCGCTCAAGGTCCTTGACGACCGCATCGAGCGTTTCGGTGTTGTCGAGCGTAAGTGAAACCGAAACCTCCGAAGTCGTAACGACATCAATGACGACCCGATGACGCTCGAAAATCTGAAAGATCGCGCTCATAAAACCGAACGCGCCGAGCATCCGCGCCGACGAGATGCGAAGGATCGTAATCCCTTTTTTATAGGCGATCGATTTGACCTTGCGCGGCGTCGTTTCGGTTTGCGGCAAGATCATCGTCCCGCGTTCTTCGGGCCGGTGCGAATTGCAGACGCGGACCGGGATCTGAAGATCGACGGCTGGCTGGATGGTCTTCGGGTGCAGGACTTTCGCGCCGAAATAGGCGAGCTCCGCGGCCTCGTCATATGAAAGCGTCCGCAACGTGCGCGCCGTCGGGCAGATCCGCGGATCGCAGGTCAGCACGCCGGTGACGTCCGTCCAAATCTGAATCTCGCGCGCGCCGAGCGCGGCACCGACGATCGCCGCCGAGTAATCCGATCCGCCGCGTCCAAGCGTTGTCGTTTCACCGCTCCGGCTGGCGGCAATAAATCCGCCCATCACGGGAAATTCGCCATTGGCGATCGCGGGTTCAAGTTCAAGCCTGACAAGCTTTTCCGTTTCCGAGAATATCGGCGCGGCGGAACCGTATTCTTCATCGGTCACGATCACGCGTCGCGAATCAACGTGCCGCGCATTCAGGCCTTTCGCCGAACAAACCAGCGCCAGCAACCGCGATGACAGTTGCTCGCCGTATGAAACGATCGCGTCCTTGAGCATCGCCAACGGCAGAGAGCGACGCGTGACGCGCATCAGCAGATCGGAAAGCTCCTTCTCTGCAAAATCGAGTTCGACCTTGAACAGCTTCTGGCCTGCATCATCAAGTAATGTCCGCGCAACTTCACGATGGCGTTCGAGATGCGGTTCAAGCGACAAAACCGCGTCTTCGACGGCACCGCGCTTCGCAAGATCGAATGCACCGAGCAAAGCGTCCGTGACCTTCGACATCGCCGATGTGACGACAATCGGCGAATTCGCGATTTCGCCGGTAACGATCTCGGCAACACGCGCAAACGCCTCGGCGTCCTGCACGCTCGTCCCGCCGAATTTCATGACTGTCGGTCTGATTCTCTCACTCACGATTAACGAGAGGTTCAACTTTTTCTTATGATCTTGTCAAGTTTCCGTGATGGCAATCTGAGCATTGGACCGAGGTGAATCAGTCCAACGCGGAACCCCGCACGAAGTGAGGGTGCATGATCGCGGGAGCGATCAAACCGTTCATCGCGAACGCAACCGATGGGCGGTCAATCGATGTATTTAGTCGATCCATCTGCCGCCGCATACAAGCGATCATGGGCGGAACCACGGCGATCTCCGAGGTTGCGACGGCGCTCGAAGGCTGTCGGGCAAAATTGAAGAAGCTCGCCGGCGAAGGAATGTAACCTGAAGCGTGGTTGACTGACCCTACTTTTTCCTCTGAGTATTTACTACTTCATAAGGCGTGCTGTCGCCCTGGTACACGATCATTGAATTCACGACGCCGTTCGTGTCCGTAGCAAACCTGATCTGAACATCGTAAGTCTTTGAAAAGAACTCCGTTTCCGACTCAACGAACATTTCGTCTTTCGGGAAACCCGGCTCGAGCAGCATCAGTTTGCCGTTTTCATTCGTAATCGAGTACGCGGTCGGAGGATATTCGCGACATGTTTGGCATTTCCTTCAGCCTCCATCAGGCTGAACTGAATTCCCGATCTTCAGGATCGTGCTCCAACTGCGGGTCGCCAGCGGCGTTCGGAGGATCTTTTCGAGTCGACCGAGCTGCGCGATCGCCTTCATCTCCCGCCGATGCAAACCGATCACAAAGCGATCGCGAAAACCGAGTACGGTTAAGCAAGGGTCGGTATCTGACGGAAGCGGAAAGGGCGGCTTCAGCGCGGGTTTTACGAATGCTGTGCAGACGCTCACGAATTGAATAACGCCCGGATCAACGGAAATCCCCTTGAACGGTTCGCCTGAAATCAATCGAAGGATGTCGCTACCCTCGCAAATCATTATTTCGACGTCGAACGCGCACCTCGCGCGGGTGTCGAGCTCGACCTTCGACGCGCAGCTCGCGGTGGCGTCGCGCGTGGCCGCGGAGAACCCGCACCTGTACTTCGAGATCCAGCACCTCAACGCGCACGGGCTCGCCGCGCTCGAGGGGCTCGAGGCGGCGGTGCAGCGCCTGCGCGCGGCGGTCGCGTCGGGCGACGAGGCGGGCTTCGTCGAGGCGATGACGCGCGGGCGGGACTACCTCACGGCTAGAACGCCAGCATCTGCGTGAACTTCACCGCGATCGACCGTCCCGCGACGGGCGCCCCCGGTGTGAGGAACCGCTGGTCGTTGTAGACGACGAAGAGGTCGCTCAGTG
>JBGASE010000292.1:0-2399 GCA_044229875.1 Pyrinomonadaceae bacterium
CTCTGGCGGCATTCAGTCTGTTGTCTTTCCTGACATTCACGCTTTCCGCAAATGCGGCGCCGGTTAAATTCAAACAGGTTACTCAGGTCGTCAACGTCAAGGCGGGCAAGGCGCGTACCGGTTCGTTTGCCCGGCTTCGGCTGGCGACGGACGGAGCCGTGGCAACCGCCGACGGCGACGATGACGATCCGAAACCGGCAACGACGCAGGACGACCGCGTCATCCGGACGACGACCGCGGACATCGTTCGCGACGAGGTTTGCGATTGCGTCGAAGACCAGATCGTCAAGCGCCGCGGTTTCCCGAAGTGGGCGCTTCTCGGTCTCGCGGCAATCCCGATCGCGATCATTCTGACCCGCGATAAGGACAAAACGCCGACCCCGACGCCGACATTGACGCCGACGCCGACCGGAACGCCGACAGCAACGCCGACGCCGACTCCGACGGCAACGCCGACGCCGACTCCGACCATCACGCCGACGCCGACTCCGCCGGAACCGGTTCCTGAACCGATGACGATTCTCCTTTTCGGAACGGGACTGGCCGGTATCGGACTGGCGGCTCGCCGTAAGTTTGGAAAGAAGGACGATGAGCCTGAATCGGAAGAAGAGTAACAAGTATTCGGTCACGCCGCACGGCGGACCTGAGGGAAGAAACATGCGAAAGATAAGTTTTATTTTTGTTATCGGTCTGCTTGCGGCATTCGCGACGACGACCGCGTTCGGATTCGGCGGCGACACCAAGAAACCGAAAAACACCGGCACATTGACCGTCAAAACGTCTCCGGTTGCATATCCGGTAAAGGTCAACGGTCAGTATCTCGGGATGAGCGGCGTCAGCGACGCAGCCTCCTTTTATCTGCCGCCTGGAACGCATACGCTCGAAGTTGAATTTCCGAACGGAAAGTCATTCAAAGAAGATATCCAGATCGTCAAGGACCGCAAGAACTGCATTTGTCTGAAATGGGTCGAAACGACCGAAACGAAGGCATGTCCTTACAACGTTCGCGTTGACGGTCCCGACCGTATTCCGGAAGGCGACCTGATAACCTTTGCCGCATTCAACGCCGCGACGGGGGCCGCAATTCCGCTCAATTATCGGTGGAAGGTGTCACCCGAGTCGGCACGCATTACGAGCGGTCAGGGAACATCGGCGATCACGGTCGATACATCGAATCTCGGCGGACAGTCGGTGCGTGCCGATCTTGAAGTCTGGGACGAGGTATATGCCAAACAGTGCATGCAGACCGATGGCGCGACGACAGAAGTTTCGCGGATAATTATCGAACGGCCCGATCCGGTTCGTTGCGATGTCTTCGAGTCGAAAGCGTTCGATGATGACAAGGCCCGGTTCGACAACTGCGTGATCCAGTTCCAGAGTGTTCCCGACGCGCAGCTTTACCTGATCATCTATCAGGGAACGGACAAGGCAAGCATGTCCCGCAACACGTATGACAAACTGAGCAAACGAACGCTTGATTATCTTGTCAAAACACGCGGAATGGATCCGCGGCGGATATCGATCATCAAGGGTGGACGGACGCCGCTCAAGACGACCTACGAATTGTGGATCGTACCGCCGGGCGCCGAGCTTCCATTGCCCAATTAATTCTGAGTTGAAGTTTTCATTCTCCGGACCGCGGTTTCGATCGCGGTCCTTTTTTTGCGTTGAAGGCCGCGCCCGAAGCATCGGAAGCTGACTTTTGTCTTTGATTTCACCGCGTTGTAGAATCATTACTTCATTGCGGATGCCGATCGCCGTTTCAAACAGAACGCCGACGCAATCTCAGAAAATCGAAATATGTCTGCACCAAATATCGAAACGATCGTCTCGCTCTCAAAACGTCGCGGGTTTGTGTTTCCGGCGTCCGACCTCTACGGCGGGCTTGGCAGTTCGTGGGACTATGGCTCGCTCGGCGTCGAGCTCGCGAACAACATCAAACAATCTTGGTGGCGATGGCTGGTCCATGAGCGCGACGATGTCGAGGGTCTCGATTCCTCGATCATCCAAAACCGCTTGGTCTGGAAATACTCCGGACATGAGACGACGTTCAGCGACCCGCTCGTCGATTGCCGGAGCTGCAAGGGCCGGTTTCGCGAAGACAAACTCGCGGATGTCGCCTGTCCGAACGAGCCCGGCGTCTGTGCCGGCAGCGGCAAAGACTGCAGTTTGACCGAAGCGCGCCAGTTCAATCTGATGTTCCGGACGACGATCGGCGCGGTTTCATCCGACGATGATCCGGCGGCGCTCGCGTATCTGCGCCCCGAAACCGCGCAGGGAATTTTCATCAATTTCAAGAACGTTCTCGACACGTCGCGCCGGAAACTGCCGTTCGGCATCGCCCAGATCGGAAAGTCGTTCCGCAATGAGGTGACGCCGGGCAATTTCATCTTCCGGAC
>JBGASE010000118.1:0-10974 GCA_044229875.1 Pyrinomonadaceae bacterium
GACGTTGGTCACAAATCCCAGTCGATTTTGAAGATCAAACACCTTGGCTGTCTTAACGACGTTGCTCCAATCCAGATCCGGAAACCTGAAAAGCAGCCAAGGAAGTGCCTCGACCAAACGGGCGTCACGACGGTCGGAATTTAGAGCCGAAAGAAGGACGTCTGCTGGATTCTTCGGACCTGAAGCCTTCCAGTGAGAGAATCCCGGATATCCCAAACCCGCAAGTTCTGCCGTCAATCGTTCATTGGACATTTTCCCAACTTTGTAATCCTTGAACCTGGCAGGTAGTTCTGTCGGACTTGCATTGAGCTTCTTAACCATCTTCTGTTTAAGCGACTCCGTTAGACGTCGCTTGTTGCTTTCGACCAAAGAAAGGCAGGTTTGTGATACACCCAGACGCTGCGACGCTTGTTTTTGCGTGAGGCCGCACTTCTTTCGATATTCCCTTAACACATTCCCAGTCATATGGTTGCACATTGTAATATTACATCTTTGTAATATTCTATTGAATCACTAGCCAGAATGTCAAGAGCTTTTCTTTTTGCTTGATTTTCCTCTCAATCGCTGTTATATTCCATAATGTTCCAAAATCATCCAGTTTGGTCCACCATGAAAGAAAAGAGACTTTACAAATTCATCAAGGAAACGATCGAGCGCAACGGTGAGGCGCCGACGGTCGATGAGATGACGCGGGCGCTCGGGCTGAATTCGAAGTCGGCGCTGTACCGGAACCTTAACGCGCTTGAAGCGGAAGGATTCATCAGGCGGCGAAAAGGCTGGCGCGGCGTGGAACTTGTTGCCGGTTACGATTCGGCTGAGTCCGAATCGACGGTGCGGATTCCGTTGCTCGGGCTGGTCGCGGCCGGAAACCCGATCGAGGCGGTGCTGGTGCCGGAATATCTGAACGCGCCGCGCGACATGCTTCGGCCCGGAAGCGATCATTTCGCGCTTCGTGTCGTCGGCGACAGTATGATCGAGGAAAAGATTGTCGAGGGGGACCGGATCGTTGTCCGCGCGGCACCGACCGCGAACAACGGCGATATCGTCGTCGCACTCGTCGACGGGCGCGACGCGACCGTCAAGACATTCAAGGTTGTCGGCGACAAGATTCATCTGATCCCTGCCAACAGCCGGTATGAAACGATCGTCGTCGATGCCAATCGGGTCACCGTCCAGGGAGTCGTGGTCGGATTGCTTAGATATTTTCGGGTAGGGGCGCGGGCTTCGTAATCTCGGAATTCGTGCACTTCGGTCTCAGCTCAGTTTGAGATCTGAAATTCATGAGGACGCTGAGGATTCGTTCCGGAATGAAGTTTGAGGTTTGAGATCTTTGAGATCTGAAATTTCAGATTTGAGATGAGTTCGGCGCAGACAAAGCGCGGTTCAGTTTGAGATCTGAAATTTCAGATTTGAGATATTTACAACTCAAGATGGGAAACGCCTATGAAATACTACGCTTTGAAGATCTGCCGGTTTGGAACGCCGCGGTTGAGTTTGCGCTTGCGGTCTTTGAATTCACCGAGGAAAAAAGGGAGCTCTTTCGCGGATTGGGAGATACGAAGAACCAGCTGGAACGCGCCGCGATCTCGATCTCAAACAACATCGCCGAAGGTTTTGAACGCGGCACGACGACTGAGTTGATCAATTTTCTGTACATCGCCAAAGGGTCATCCGGAGAAAGCCGTTCGATGATCTGTTTGTGTGAACGAGTGAGACGGTTTGAAAATCTCAAATCTGAAATCTCAAATCTCAAACTCCGGGCTGAGGGGATCGCCAGACAGTTGAGCGGCTGGCTCGAATCGTTGAAAAATACACCGATCAAAGGCCCGAAATTTCTAACCGATGCGGAACGCTCGAGACTGAAGAGAATCAAGGAAGACAAAGAGTTCAAAGAGGTACTGCAAAAAGTAATGCGCGGTGAAAAGTAGATTTGGACAACATATAACGATCAGGATCGTGATTCAGGATTGGCACGACGCTTTTGAAATCTGAAATTTTCAGATTTGAGATAAAGTTCGGCGCAGCAAAGCCGGAATTCGCGGCACTGTTTGAGATCTGAAATTTTCAGATTTGAGATAAAGCTCGGCGCAGACAAAAGAACAAAGCCGGAATTCGCGGCACTGTTTGAAATCTGAAATTTCAGATTTGAGATAAAGTTCGGCGCGCAAAGCCGGAATTCGCGATCCAGTTTGAGATCTGAAATTTCAGATTTGAGATAAAGCTCGGCGCAGACAAAAAAGAACAAGCTCAGTTTGAAATCTGAAATTTCAGATTTGAGATAAGCGGAATTAGGACAAACCGGGAAGTCCCGGCTTGAGTTTGAGATGCTTCGAACTCCGCAGAGTTCGGGAGGCAGAATTCGGCGCAGGGCGTGCCGGAAAAAACGCAGGAGAGGCCGGAGATCGGGAATCCGGATCTTCTCCTGCGGAAGAGCCGTCGTCGAATTCGGGCCGGAGCGGAGACGTTTACACGAGCCACGAACCACACGCGTAAACGCGTAACTCTTGCGAGTTCCGCAAATCCGCAACCCCGAATCCGAATTCGAAATACCATGGCTTTAGCGTTGGTAAAAAGCGGATCGCAACTGCGGGAAGAGCAACGCGTCTCGCGTGAGTTTGTCGACTGTTACGGACTCAGGCTTCAGCGCGGCGGCGTTTCGGAGATCTGCGGCGCCCCGAGCTCCGGAAAGACGGCGCTGGCGCTCGCTTTTCTGGCAAAGCTCACGCATGACGGCGAGATCTGCGCGGTCGTCGATGTCTGCGACAGCTTCAATGCCGAGTCCGCGCGTGACAACGGGCTGCTGCTCGACAACGTTCTCTGGCTGAAATGCGGCGGCGACATCGAGAAGTCGTTCACGGTTACCGACTATCTTGTTCAGGCAAAAGGCTTCGGCGCCATCTGGCTGAATCTCAACTTTGTTCCGCGCGCTCAGCTGATGCAGATTCCGGGATCATTCTGGTATCGGTTTCGGACCGGTGTCGGAACGGGGCAGACGACGCTTATCGTCACCGTCCGCGATCCGCTGCTCGGATCGGCCTCGAGCCAGTCGTACACGGTCGCGCGCGCAAGGGCGATTTGGAACGGGATCGGCCGGTTCAAACTGCTCCGTGAGCTTTTTATCGATCTCGGAAGCCGCAAACCGCTCTCGACGCGGCCGGTTCTGACACGAATTTCGAGCAATTATGTCTAGACTCTACGCTTGTATCATCAGCAACGCCGACCCGGAACGGCTTTTGAGCGTCGCCGGGAATTTCGCCTACCGCATTGAGCGGCTCGCGGACGGGGTTCTGTTTGAAACGAGCGGTCTCGAAAAACTGGTCGGGACGGCGGACATGATCGCCGCAAAGATCGCGGAGGCGGTCAAAGAGGCTGGAATTCGCGGAAATGTCGCCGTCGCCGGGAACGCCGCCTCGGCAATTCTCCAGGCCCGCGGGCGAAGAGGCTCGTCGACGGTCTCTGACGCCCTTCTCGGCCAACTTCCGATCCGCGGGCTCGGCCTTGATCACGACACGTTGGAAATATTCGACGCGCTCGGGTTTTCTAAGGTCCGCGATCTAAGGAAAATTCCGGAATCGGAACTGATTGCGCGTTACGGCAACGAATTCCGCGCGACACTCGATCTCATCAACAATCGGGGAGATTACGTTCTGACTCCGAATCTGAAGAAGGATCGGGTTGATTGGAGTTACCAGCTCGACTTTCCGGTACTTGATTTCGAACAACTTGTCTTCATCGTCCGGCACGGGCTTGACCGGGTGTTTGAGGAGACCGACAGGTTCGGCTTGCGGACTGAACGACTCGGGATCAGGCTCGGGCTCGAATCCGGCGGTACAAGTGATTACGAGATCAAAATCTCATTCCCGACGCTCGACATCAAATTCTGGCTGAAAATCATCGGTCTTCGGATCAACTCCGATCCGCCGCCGGAAGGCATCACCTCGGTCGCGATAACTTCGCACTTCACGCGGCCGCGAACCGCGCAGAAGAGCCTTTTTGCCTCGACCAGCCTTGAGCCCGAAAGCCTTCTTCTGACGGTCACAAAGATCAAGAAACTGATCGGCGACGAGAATGCTGGCGTGCCGGTCGTCCTCGATCAGCGGCTGTGCCGCGCGTTCACGCTCGATCCGGAGAAACTTCCGTCCGGAGTCGAAGCAAAGACGGCCGCCGAAATCCGGCCGCACATTCATCTCGGCTATTTTGACCCGCCGCTCGCGGCCGATGTCGTCGTCAACAAGAAACGGCTGATGTTCGTCCGCACCGCGCGGTTCTCGGGAAAGGTGATCGAATACGGCGGAGTCTGGACCGAATCGGCGCAATGGTGGAACGCAGCAAATTGGAGGACTGAAGAATGGGACATAGAACTTGAAAACGGCGGAATTTACCGTCTTGCCCGCGCCGGCCGCGACTGGTTCGTCACCGGCGAATACGACTGAATTTCGATGCATTTGCAATTTGCGATTTGCAATTGGTGCGGCATCCGACTGATCGAAGATCAAGAATTGCAATTGCCGCACTTAGCGGCTTGGCAAGCCGCGCACTCTAAACGAAAGAATCGTGGACTTGTCACAGTTCCCAAATCGCAAATTGAAAATTGCAAATCGTAAATATCCATGGCGTTCTGCGAACTTCACACACGCTCGGCATTCAGCTTTCTGGCATCGGGATCGTTGCCGGAGGATATCGTCGCTGCAGCCGAACGCCTCGGCGTCGGGACCGTCGGACTGCTCGACCGCGACACAGTCTCGGGCGCCGTCCGGTTTCATCTTGAAGCCAAAGAAAAAGGGCTTCGGGCAATTATCGGTACTGAGATCACGATGGATGACGGCAGCCTCTTGCCGCTCCTGCCGGTCTCGATCCGCGGTTATCAGAACCTCTGCAAACTGATCACGACGATCAAACTGCGCAACAGGAAGGGCGAGCATTTCGCATTTCGCGAGGATATCGAAACCTATTCGAAGGACATCATCTGCCTCACCGGCGGCGAGGACGGGTTCCTGCATTCGCAGATCAGACGGCACAAAGGACTCGAAGCGATGGCCTGGCTTCAATATGTCTTTGAAGATCGTCTTTACGCCGAACTTCAGCGTCACTACCTGCGCCATCAGGAAGATCTCAACCAATCGGTCGTGAGCTTCGCCCGCAAACTCCGCGTTCCGATCTTTGCGAGCAACGGCGCCTATTACGCGAACCGCGCCGACCGCCAGCTTTTCGACGTCTTCACCTGTATCCGGAATCACGTCACGATCGACAATGCCGGCCGCCTTCTGTCACGCAACGACGAACGCCGCGTAAAGTCCGCCGCCGAAATGATCCGTCTGTTCGAAGACTTCCCGGACGCTGTCGACCGCACCGAAGAGATCGCCGCACGCATCAATTTCTCGATGGACGACGTCGGCTACACCTTTCCGGAATACCCTGTGCCGTCGGGCGAAACGATGGATTCCTTGCTCCGCAAACTATCAGAAAAGGGCGCCGTCTGGCGATACGGTTCGATCACGCCGATCGTTCGCGAAAAGCTCGAAAAGGAACTGCGCCTGATCGAAAAGCTCAAACTCGCCGGCTATTTTCTGCTCGTCTGGGACATCTCCGAATTCTGCCGGACCCGCAACATCCTTTCGCAGGGACGCGGATCGGCCGCGAATTCGGTCGTCTGTTACTCGCTCGGAATCACGGCCGTCGATCCGATCGAGGGGAAACTTCTCTTCGAACGGTTCTTGTCCGAGGAACGAGGCGAATATCCCGACATCGACATCGATCTGCCGAGCGGCGACGACCGTGAGGCGGTCATCCAGTATGTCTATCAGAAATACGGCGAGCGCGGCGCGGCGATGACCGCCAACGTCATCACCTACAAATCGAAATCGGCGATCCGCGAGGTCGGGAAAACCTTCGGTTTCGAGGAACACGAGCTCGGTCGGTTGTCGAAGCTCATTTCGTTTCACGACGCTGACGTCGAAGATCAGCTCCGGCGGTTTCAGGAAGCCGGATTCGACCCTGATCGCTCGCCGCGGATCCGCGCGTTTTTCCAATTCTTCCGCAACATCATGCATTTCCCGCGGCATCTCGGCCAGCATTCGGGCGGCATGGTCGTCTCGCTCGGACGGCTCGACGGCGTCGTTCCGATCGAACCGGCATCGATGGACGGCCGGACGATCATTCAGTGGGATAAGGACGACTGCGCCGAACTCGACATCGTCAAGGTCGATCTTCTCGGACTCGGGATGATGGCCGTCATCCGCGACACGCTGACGATCGTCCGCGAACACAAAAAGCGAGAGGTCGATCTGGCGAAGATTCCGAAAGACGATCCGCTTGTTTACAAAACGCTGCAGGACGCGGACACGGTCGGAATGTTTCAGGTCGAGTCGCGCGCGCAGATGAATTTTTTGCCGAAGGCGCGGCCCGAGACGTTTTACGATCTCGTCGTCCAGGTCGCGATCATCCGCCCCGGGCCGATCGTCGGCAACATGCTCAACGTCTATCTCCGCCGCCGCCAGGGGCTTGAAGAGGTCGATTACATGCATCCGTCGCTCAAGCCCGTACTTGAACGAACGCTCGGCGTGCCGCTTTTTCAGGAACAGGTGCTGAAGATCGGAATGGAGGCCGCGGGATTGACCGGCGGCGAAGCCGAAGAGTTGCGCCGCGCGCTCGGGTTCAAACGCGCCGACAAAAAACTTAAGGTCATCGAGGAAAAGATGCGCCGCGGAATGACCGCCAGAGGCCTCGATGAAGAAACGCAGAACAAGATCGTCGCCTCAGTTCATGCCTTCGCAAACTACGGGTTTCCGGAATCGCATGCCGCCAGTTTCGCGCTCCTGACTTATGCATCCGCCTATCTCAAGGTCCATCATCTCGACGCTTTCACGGCGGCGATGCTCAACAACTATCCGCTCGGGTTTTACTCGCCGGCGACGCTGGTCAAGGACGCGCAGCGCCACGGGCTCGGGTTCCGGCCGATCGATGTCAACACGTCGGACTATCAATGTACGCTTGAGGGCGACGAACTCAGGATCGGCCTCAACTATGTCAAGGGATTGCGGAAAGAAACCGGCGAGGCGATCGCCGCCGAGCGTCTGAACGGTCCGTTTGTCAACTCGGACGACCTCATCGCGCGGGTGCCGGCGGTCAACCGCAAGGAACTCCGGAGCCTCGCGCTGACGGGCGCGCTCGATGCCGCCGACCGGCGCCGGGCGCTGTGGCAGGTAGAGCTTGCGATCCGCGAAAAGGGTGAGCTCTTCGCCGATCAAACGTTCGACCGGACTTCGCAAACGCCGTTTTTGAAAAAGATGTCGCCGATTGAGAACGTCGCCGCCGATCTCGCCCGGACCGGACTCACGCTCGGGCCGCACCCGATGACTTTTGTCCGTGACGAAATGAACCGCAAACGCGTCCTGTCATCGGCCGAAACGCTGACCATGCGCCGCAAAGATCCGGTAACGGTCGCCGGCGCGGTGATCGTCCGCCAGCGCCCCGAAACCGCGCGCGGCGTAATGTTCATCACGCTCGAGGACGAAACCGGATTCACAAACGTCATCGTCCTTCCGGAAACGCTCGAAAAATACCGCGCGGTGATCAACGAAAACCGGTTCCTGCTGATCAAAGGCATCGCCGAAAACGAAACCATGGTCAAAGGCCTCTATTTCGAACCGCTGAACGTCGCCGCCCAGGCGATCCAATCACACGATTATCAGTAAGCAGTAAGCGGTAAGCAGTAAGCAGAGAGCAGTGCAGAACCGCGCACGAAGTAAGCGGGTGCTGGGTCAGAAAGCAGTGAGCAGAGAGCGATGCAGAACCGCGCACGAAGTAAGCGGGTGCTGGGTCAGAAAGCAGTGAGCAGAGAGCGATGCAGAACCGCGCACGAAGTAAGCGGGTGCTGGGTCAGGAAGCAGTGAGCAGCGAGCGATGCAGAACCGCGCACGAAGTAAGCGGGTGCTGGGTCAGGAAGCCGTGAGCGATGAATAGTGAGCAGTGTCTGCCCAGCCGGGAGTCAGTACTACCTGCGTCAGCGGGCGGGAAACGGCGGCAAATCGAAAGTCCGAGGGGTGGCCGTCGCCGCGAATGCCGGAACAGGCGCCGCTCAGAAACTTATCGATCGGAGACTGCGAGAACAACGCAAACGATGCGATAATCCACGTCAGATTCGAAGAGGAACAAAGATATGTCAATCGTAATTGAAGGCGACAGTCGTTACATATGCGCCGCAACATTCAAACCGAAGGTCGAAAAATGTCTCGAACTGCTGAAGACGAAAGCCAACGCGTATTATATTTGGCTGCTGAAATACAACCTGAAGGTTCGGGCCGCCGCCAAGAGCGGGGCGAACTTCGGCGACGACGCGATCGACATCGCGTCCTCGACGTTCAACGCGTCGGACACATGGCTCGCGAGCGTACTGATCCATGAAGCGATCCACTTCTGGCAATACCGCGGAAAAACCTATGAAGCCGGTACAAAAGCCGAACAGGAAGCAAACAAATATCAGCTCGGCGTCCTTCAATTGCTTGGAGCGCCGCAGGGCGAGATCACTCACATGCTCAGCCAAACCGGCGGTCATGCCGATCTCAACGGCGACGGTGTTTACGATTGGAAAGACTACGAAAAGCGCGACTATTGATCGCTGTCTTTCCGATAATCATCGGCAACCAGCGGCATCGAAGTCTGTCGGAAAAACCCAGGATGAACGAACGATCCCGACTTCGCGCCATGGCGCCATTGCGGGAACTATTCGGTTTGCTGAATTCTGCGATTTCCGTCAGACATCGCGCGTTTCACACGCTCAGGATCATTTGTCGGGACTACCCTAACTTCGGATTCACCTTTGTTTGTATCTCTCGAAACAGCGCATGTTTCGCATGCTGATTCCGGTCTGAAACCGCGCGGAATTTTCCGACAGGCTCCAAAACAGTCAGGGTTCAGCAAACTCCGTGGTTCTTGAAATCTTAACTATTGAATCTGTCGTTCGGCGGCCGTTCCGGACCAGAACGCGAGCATTCGGAAGACACCACAGTTGTTGAATCTTGACTATTGAATCTGCCGTCCAGCGTCCGGATCCAAACGCGAGCATTAATCTCATAGGCGCGCGGTCGTTGAATCTTGCCTTTTTGACTCTTGACTCTATCGTCGAGCGTCCGCTCCGACCTCGAACTCGAGCGCTAATCCGATACACACGCGGTCCTTGAATCTTGACTCTTGAACCCGACCCTTGAATCTATCTTTCGGCGTCTGGAACCGACTGGCTTTCCGATAATCATCAGTTATACTTGATATCAGCGTTGATACGGTTACATCGGCGCTGATTTCATTGTTTACAAAGATCGAATCCATGACGCCGAAACAATCAGAAACGAACCGATTCATCGCCGAACGCGTTCACCGCGTTCCGCCTTCCGGACTTCATAAATTCTTCGGAATCGCTGCTTCAATGCCGAACGTCATCTCGCTCGGCGTCGGCGAGCCTGATTTTCCGACGCCGCCGCCGATCGCCAAAGCAGCATACGAAGCGGTTTGCAGCAAGCCGATCGGCTACACGGCAAACTCCGGTCTGATGGAACTTCGCGAAGCGATCGCCGAACACCTCACCGATCTTTACCACGTCAATTACGACCCGAAAAGCGAAATCCTCGTCACCGTCGGCGTCAGCGAAGGCTTCAAATGCGTCTTTCAGGCGCTGTGCGATCCCGGCGACGAAATCATCGTTCCAAGCCCGTGCTTTGTCGCCTACGAGCCCGAGATCATCTTCGCCGACGGCGTTCCGGTGCCGGTCATCTGCGACGCCTCGAACAACTTCGAACCGCGCGCCGCCGACATCCGCGCCGCCGTCACGGAAAAAACGAAAGCGATATTTCTCGGCTTCCCGAACAATCCGACCGGCGCCGTACTAACGCGTGAGAACGCGATCGAGATCGTCCGAATCGCTGAAGAATTCGATCTGCTGATGATTTCCGACGAGATCTACGACCGTCTCAATTACGGCGGGGAACATCTTTGCGTACCATCGCTGCCCGGCGCGCGGGAAAGGACGATTCTGATGGGCGGATTCTCGAAGGACTATGCGATGACGGGTTGGCGTATCGGTTACATCTGTGCTGATCGCCCGCTGCTCGACGCATTTTCAAAAATTCACCAATACGCCGTGATGAGCGCACCGACGATCTCACAGTTCGCGGCACTCGCCGCACTCCGTCTCGGCGAACCGTACGTGCTTGATATGAAGGCCGAATATGACCGCCGGCGCAAACTCCTGGTGAGCGGATTAAACCAAATCGGGCTGGATTGTTTTGAACCGCGCGGGGCGTTCTATGCGTTTCCGTCAATCCGCAAAACCGGAATGACAAGCGACGATTTTTCCGAACAATTGCTGACGAAGGAAGAGGTTGCAGTTATATCGGGGACGAGTTTCGGAGTCGGCGGTACCGGACATGTTCGCATCGCCTACTGCAAATCGTATGAACAGATTGAAATCGCACTCGAACGGATCGAACGATTTGTCCGAAGCCTTTGAAAGCGCTGCGCGGAGTTCAGCGATTGTCCCGTCCCTCTTTCCGATATATCCACGGCGGAGTCGGATCAGAATCCGACCAGAGTCCGATTGACGCTCCGCGGGCGGCGGTCTCGGCATCGCGGTACGCGACGCGGTCGGGCCACGATTGCTGGTTTTCAAACTGCCGGTAATGCCAGGCAAAGCCGCTTCTGATCTGTTCCAGGTTGATATCCAGCCCGTCGAGCGTCACTTTTCCGACGGCCCGCTCATACCGATCGCGCCCGTGAACCTCGATCGTCACGGTCTTTCCGTAAACAAGATCGCTGAGATGCTGCTTCGACTGCTTCCCAAACGCCTGATTCAACTCCGGAGCATCGATCGCAAAGAACCTGACGCGGTGCTCGCGGCGCGCATCATCGACAACGGTTATCGAATCTCCGTCGCCGACCGCCACTACGCGGCCCGAAAAATCAGCCTTCGGATCGATCGGCGCG
>JBGASE010000119.1:0-10963 GCA_044229875.1 Pyrinomonadaceae bacterium
ATGTAATCGACGGCCTTCGCCTCAAGCTGCGTCGTCAGTTCCTCAACCGCGTACGATCCTGCGAGCGCATCGACGATGTCGGCCGCGCCCGACTCATGCGCGATGACCTGCTGCGTCCGGAGCGCAATCCGCGCCGCCTTTTCGGTCGGTAGCGAAAGCGCCTCGTCCATCGAATTCGTGTGCAGCGACTGCGTTCCGCCCAAAACGGCGGCGAGCGCCTGGATCGTCGTCCGGACGATATTGACTTCCGGCTGCTGCGCCGTCAACGTCGAACCCGCCGTCTGCGTATGAAAGCGGAGCATCATCGATTTCGGATCTTTCGCGCCGAAACGGTCACGCATGAGCCGCGCCCAAAGCCTTCGCGCAGCGCGAAATTTCGCGATCTCCTCCAACAGATTCAGATGCGAGTTGAAAAAGAACGAAAGCCGGGGCGCGAAATCGTCGACCTTGAGACCGACGGCGATCGCCGATTCGACATAACAGATCGCGTCGGCAAGCGTGAACGCGATCTCCTGCGCGGCGGTCGATCCGGCCTCGCGGATGTGATAGCCGGAGATCGAGATCGTGTTCCAGTTCGGAACCTCGTTCGCGCAAAACGAAAAGATATCGGTGATCAGCCGTAAGCTTGGCTTTGGCGGATAAATATAGGTTCCCCGCGCGATGTACTCCTTCAGAATGTCGTTCTGGATCGTGCCGTTGACCTTGTCTAAGGCGACGTTTTGACGCCGCGCGACCGCGAGATAGAGGCACAAAAGCGTCGATGCCGTCGCATTGATCGTCATCGAGGTCGAGACCTGATCGAGCGGAATGCCGTCGAAAAGCGTCAGCATGTCGTCGATCGAGTCGATCGCGACGCCGACCTTGCCGACTTCGCCGGCGGCCAGCGGATCGTCCGAATCAAGCCCGATCTGCGTCGGCAAATCAAACGCCACCGACAGTCCCGTCGTGCCCTGCGACAGAAGATATTTGTAGCGCTTGTTCGACTCTTCAGCGGTCGCGAAGCCCGCGTATTGGCGCATCGTCCAAAACCGGCCGCGATACATGTTCCGCCGAACACCACGCGTGTACGGGAAAGTTCCCGGATCCGCAAGATCGCGTCCGTAGTCGAAATCGGTGTTCGATGGATTGAAATCGTTCGGCAATTCAATGCCCGAAGAAGTCTCAAATTTATCGCGTCTCTCTGCCATGGTTTCATTTTACCAAACGCGATCCCGACCAGAGGTTCATTTTGCGCAGTATCGCCTGAAATTTCGGGTCGGACCGAATCGGATCATAGAGCGGATCGACGCCGAGATAGGCGATTGTGAATCGATTGCCTTGCTCAAAAAGGCAATCCAAATACCTGAGCGCTTCGGTCTTGTTTCCCAAACGGAGATTGAATTTGACGAGCGGTTCGCAGGTCGAAATCGCGTTCGGGTTGCTTTTGAGATAGGCGGAAATCTCGACGACCGTCCGCCGCCAGAAATCGTCCGCGGATCGGATTTCCGATTCCTGAAAGATCCGATCCGAACCGACAGCATCTCCCGACGTCAGGCGGTGCCAAGTTTTCAACGATTTCAACGCTTCATCGCTGTTTCCGAGCGCACGGTATGAATCGATCATCGTTCCATACGGCCACGGATTGGCAGGATCAACCTCACTCGCTTCACGGAGAATCTCGATTGCCCGGGCGTATTCGCCGGCAAAACCGTAAACCTGACCGAGATCGTTGAGAATGATCGGAGAGGTCGGGTCGAGATCCCGCGCCCTCAGCATTTCGGTCTTCGCGTCATCGAGCCGGCCGCGAATCGAATAGAGCACGCCGAGCCAGTGATGACCTGTCGCGTAATTCGGGGCGAGATCGATGGCAGACCTCAATTCGTTTTCGGCCGCATCCCAATCGAAATAATGGAACATCCGAATAAATCCGAGCGTCGCGTGCGCTTCGGCAAGGGTCGGGTCTATTGCAAGCGCTTTTCCAATATCGGCTTCGGCCGGCGTCGGCGTTTCGCGCATCGCGTAAGCATCGGCGCGTCCGACATAGGCAAGCGCGAACTGGGGGTCGAGTTCGATCGCCTTTTCGAAATACATGATGCTGTTCGCGATGTTGCTCCCGCGCTTGCTCCAGAGCGCCCGGCCTTTCAAATAATAATCATAAGCGTCGAGGTTGTCGGTCGGATGCACCGAAAGCGCCAGCTTTTCGCGCGCGCTCAAATCCGTCACCAGCGACCGGGCGACGCTTTCCGAAAGCACGTCCTGGAGTCGGAAAATATCCCGGTCGCTCTCGTCAAAGATCTTTGTCCAGATCTGTGATCCGTCGCGGATATCGACCAGCCTGACGTTGACCCGCAAGCGGCCATCGCGTTGCTGGATCGTGCCTTCGAGAACGGCCTCAACGCGAAGTTCCTCGGCGAATTTGACGGCGTCTTTACCGCTCGACTCAAAACGTTCGACCGAACTCAGGGGACGGATCGCGAACCGGTTCAGTTTTCCAAGCCGGCTGATCAGATTGTCGGTGATTGCGATCCGAAGTCCATTGTTTCGCGAACTCTCGTCGAGGTTTATCAGCGGCAGGACGGCGATCGAAGAGATCTGCCGGCTTTTCGCGCCGCTTCCGAACGTCCATCGCGATCCCGCCGCCCAAAAACCGCCGACAACCGCCGCACACAACAGAAAAAACAGCGCCTGAAATATCGGTCGCCGAATGAAAACACCAAGATTCCACCGAACGTCGCGTCGAGTAGTAACCGGATCTGAGGCGGATGAGCCGACTGTGACCTCGCGCACTTCGGCCACGAACCGATAGCCCTGTTTCGGTATCGTCCGGATATATTCGGGCGATCCGGCATTTCCCATCCGAAGCGATTTCCGAAGCTGCGAAACGGTGAAGTTGATATTTCCTTCTTCGATGAACGTGTCTTTCCACACCGATTCAAGCATATCGTCGCGCGTGACCGTGCGACCGTGATTTCGAACCAGCAAATGAAGGATTTCGAGCGCCTTGGGCGTGATCCGGACCACCTCACCGTTGCGAAGCAAACGCAATTTGTCAGGTTCCAGCCGAAACTCGTCAAACTCGTAGTAATGAGCGCCCATTTCAGTATTACCGAATAGGGCGATTCTAATCTTTTCTAATCTTTTTTCAAAGGATTTCCGCGTCGGAAGATCGTTTACTCTAACTTGGTTCACCCGAGGAAAATCATATGAACGCTGTCCGCTCCGCGATATCGATACTTGTCTTCCTTTTCTGTATGTTGATTGGTGGCATCGATGAGGCGCTGGCAGGCGCGGTGCTGACCGTCAACTCGTCGAACGCGGGTAACATCTGCGATGATCGCCTGAGTCTTTCCGAAGCACTTGCGATCGCTCGCGGCGACACGCCCAGGTTCTATACCGACGGCGAGAAGAATCAGGTCGTCGGCGCTACATGGATCCTTTCTCCGCTGCCTCCGACATGCGCCACGCATGGCTGGCAGGCGATCAACGGCGTCGGCTCGGCGTTTGCCGACGACATTTTTTTTACGAACGACGCGGCGACCATGATCGGCGCCTTTCTTCTCGGCAAGAACGATGACATCAACGGTCTCCGGCCGGACGGCGCGAAAGTGATCCTCGACGGCACGGGCGTCGCAGCAGGGAACAGCGGGTTGACGATCGAGGTCGATTCGGGCTCACAGGTCAGAAATCTCGAGATCCGCAACTATCCAGCCTCAGGAATCCTATCTCAGGCTCTGAACGGCGCGAAGTTCGAGGGGCTTTCGGTTCACAACAACGGAAGTTCGGGACTGAGTATCGGATTTTCGACCGGAGACACCAACAAGAATTCACGGAATGTGACGATCGGAGGAAGCGAGACTCAACACCGGAATCTGATCTACTCAAATGGCGCGCACGGAATCTTCATCCGGGCGGCGACCGGATTTGACCGCTTCCCCGACCAGGGGATTTCGATAATCAATAATCTGGTCGGAACATCCGATGGATTTACTGACAATGGAAACGGGCAATTCGGGATTCTGTTGCAGGATGTTTTCGGGGTCACGGTCGGTGATGCGACGGGAGCAACGCGCAACGTAATCAGCGGAAACGGCAACGACGGAATAAAGATCTTCGGAGCGTTCGCGGTCTCCAACAAGATCATCAACAATTTCATCGGCACCGATAGTTCGGGAGCCGTGCCGCTTGGAAACGACTGGTCGGGCGTCGGCCTGACTGACGGTGCCGGACTCAATGTCGATTTCGTTACCTCGCAACCAAACCGTGTCGGCATGCCGGGCGCACCGAACGTCATCAGCGGCAATTCGTGGGGCGTTTTCATCGGCTATGGAAACGCGTCGAAGAACATCGTTCAGGCAAACTACATCGGGTCGAATCTGGGCGGCAATACGGACGTCGGAAACGCAAATGAGGGCGTTTATCTCGGCAACACGTCGTACGACAACCTGATCGGCGGATCAACCGCGAGCGAATCGAATCTGATCGCTTTCAACAACCGCAACGGAATCTACCAGGACGACGGTGCACGGAATTCGTTCCGCCGCAACCGGATCTTCTCGAACGATCTGCTCGGTATCGACATCGTTCCGAACGCGGGCGTCAATTCGAACGATCCGCTCGACGCCGATTCGGGCCCGAACGGGTTGCTCAATTATCCGGTGATCACCTACGTGCTTCAACTTTCGAGCAGCGTGTCGATCGAAGGCACGTACCACGGCGCGCCGAACCAGAGTTACACGATCGAGTTCTTCGGGAACTCGGCGGTCGATGCATCCGGATTCGGAGAGGGCCGCAACTTTATCGGTTCGACGCAGGTTGCGACCGACGCCGTAGGCAACGCGTCTTTCAACCTCAATTTTGCTTCATCTCAGAGCAATACGGCCCAATATGTGTCGGCAACCGCGACGGATTCGATCCTCAATACGTCCGAATTCTCGGCTGCGCGGAGCATTTGCGCCGACATCCGGCTCAGTCCGACATCAGTCGCCGCTCCGGTCGGGGGAACAACAACATCGGCGACGTACGTTATGTCGAACGGATGCGCCGCTCCGACCGCGTCGGCAAACGTGGCGTGGGTTGCGATCGGCAGCATCGTTGCCGGATCGGTCAACTTTACGGTGTCCGCGAACTCCGGACCCTCAAGAAACGGCCAGCTCATCATAAGCACCAATAACGGCGCCGGAGGGAACACATCCGCGGGCATTTCCGTCACCCAAGGAAACGGTTGCAGCTACTCTCTCGCCCAGCCGAGCGCCAACATCGGTGCCGCCGGCGGGAACTTCAGCTTTTTAGTGATCGCGTCCGACCCGGGATGTCCGTGGTCGGGAACCACAGCGAACGGATGGCTGACCGTCACATCAGGAACGCGAACCGGATCGGCGTCGCTCTTCTATTCGGCGGATCCGAATACGAGCCTGAGTCCGCGCGTCGGAACGATCATCGCCGGCGGACAGACATATTCTGTCAATCAGTCGGCCCCGGTCTCTCGCAAATCCCCCGCCGATTTTGACGGTGACGGCAAAACCGATATTTCGATATTCAGGCCATCAAACGGACAATGGTGGCTTCATCGAAGCACGTCCGGCGTGATCGCGCACTCTTTCGGTAATTCCGCCGATCGCCTGACGCCGGGAGACTTCACCGGCGACGGAAAAGCGGACGTCGCGATCTTCCGGCCAACGACCGGCGAATGGTTCATTCTTCGCAGCGAGAATTCGACGTTTTATAGTTTTCCGTTCGGAATGAGCGGCGATCTTCCGGTTCAGGCCGACTATGACGGCGACGGCCGTTACGATGCCGCGGTATTCCGGCCGTCGAATTCGACGTGGTATGTCCAGGGAACAACGGTCGGCACATCATCGACCCGTTACGGAGCGACCGGCGATCGGCCGGTACCGAGCGACTATGACGGCGATGGCAAGGCTGATATCGCGATCTTTCGACCTTCAAACGGACAATGGTGGCTGAACCGTTCGGCGTTGGGCGTGATTGCCTTGACCTTCGGTAATGCCACCGACAAACAGGTTCCCGGCGATTACACCGGCGACGGCAGGTCAGATGCCGCGTTTTGGCGGCCGTCGACAGGTGAGTGGTTTGTGCTCCGAAGTGAAAGTTTCAGCTACTATTCCTCACCGTTCGGAATCAGCAGCGATGTTCCGTCTCCGGGCGACTATGATGGCGACGGAAAATTCGACCTTGCGGTCTTTCGGCCGGCGAACGCGACCTGGTACGTCCAGCGCACGACCTCCGGTCTGTTGATTCAGGGATTCGGCGCGTCGACCGACACGTCGGTTCCCGCTACGGTCGTCCCTTGAAAATCGAACGGGCAAGCCGTGCCACGATCGAACAATCCCCCGACGGGGCGGGATCAGCCGAGACGGGTCGGCACCCGCCCCGAAAGCTCACCGTGTTTTGACTAATTCCGATTCGATGCGTAGCATTTCACTAAACCATGGATCGGGACAAACGGATCAGTAAAGCGATCGAGCATCTCAGCGGCACGATCAACCGTGTGATCGAGCAATCGGAAGAGGTTCGCGCTGCGGTCGAGCAACTTCGTGACATCGGGTTCGAACCGAACCTCTCGATGCGGCTCGAAGTCGCGCTTGAAGAGATTCTGAATCTCCCGGAAACCGGTACCGAAGTTCCCGAGCTTGAGCTCACCGATGATGATATCAGGGCGCTGCGGAGAATGAAGATCGCGGTTTGAGCGATTATTGCTCTCCTGACCTTACGGCGAGATCCGCTGCGGATCGTTACGTACCAGATGGCGCCGGAATCCGATGAATTACTACAATTACTTCACTGAAATCGAAGAAACGTTTGTCCGCAGGCGCGGGAAGAATCTCGTCCTTTCGCCGCTTGACTGGGCGTTGATGGAGGTCTGGCGCGAAAAAGAAGTGCCGCTTCATATCGTGCTTCGGGCGATTGAGAGTGTTTTTGATATTTGGGAGAAGCAGCCGAAACAGCACCGGACCGTAAAAAGCCTCGCCTATTGCCGTGAGGAGATCGAAGCACAATTCGAAGAATGGCTCGACACGCGCGTCGGCGCATCGGACGACGCCGAACAGTCGCCGGCGGACGAAGATCCGCTGTCGAACAAGGCTGTCGCCGCACATCTTTCCGATTCGTTGGAGACGATCAGGGAATTGCGCGATGCGTCAGGAAACCCGGCGATGAAGGAAACGCTTGAGCGCGTCTGCGAAAGATTGGGTGAGCTTGTCATAGAGCCGGAAGGCGCAGAACGCTTGGAGCAATCGCTCGACATACTCGACGAGATGATCGACCGCCAGCTTCAAGCCGACGAAACCGCTGACGCTGTCCGGAGCGAGGTTGAGAAACTGCTCTCGCCCAACAGAAAATCGATGCCGAAAGACGCATATGACCGGACATTCGAACTGATGCTTCGCAAAAAACTGCGTGACGCGGCGGGAATTCCCAGATTAAGTTTGTTTTATCTTTAAGCTGTGCTACAAACGTTCTAAATCTCAGACATCGGGGGTAAATTTATGGAAATCAGGTCGGGCGCGGTTCAGCCGGTTGAGTGCATCAGCAAGGGCTGGGAGTTGATCAAGAACGACTACTGGACGTTTTTCGGAGTCAGCACGGTCGCGATGATCATCATCCTTGTTCTTGCGCTGGTCGTCGGGTTCATCAATCAGGCGATCAGTTTGGGTCTTATGATGGCGATCGGCGGCGGAGATCTTAATCGAAACGCTGAAATGGCCGGAGCCGGAATGGTCGTTGTCCAGGTTATCTCGACGGTCCTCGGTTTGATCGGCAACATCATCGTCGCAACTTGTTCGGGGACGATGTTCTGCGGAATCTACGCCGCGATGTCCAAAAAATCATCAACCGGTTTCGCCGATTTCGGCCAGGTGTTCGCGGGGTTATCAAAAGTCCTTCCGAATCTGGTTTACGCCGTAATCATGATGCTTCTTCAGTTTGCCCTCATGCTTGGTGCGGTCGCGATCTTCGCCGTTTTCGGGCTTACCGCCGGTGCGAATGGGGAAGGTTTTGAAAAGGTCATGGCCGGAATGCTCGGAATTGCCGTGGTTGTCGGGATTATCGCGATTCTTATCGCGATTCTCATTTCGGTTCTGACGACGTTTGTTTATCCGCTCCTTGCCGAACGCAACGTCGGCGGATTTGAAGCGCTGATGCTCAGTGTCCGGGCCGGTTTTGCAAATTTCGGGGGATTGCTGCTCTTGGCAATTTTGAACGGACTGATTGCAATCGGCGGATTTTTTGCTTGCATCGTCGGTATCCTGTTTGTCTTGCCGATCATGTGGGCCGGCATCTATGCAGCGTATCAGGACGTTTTCGGACGTATTGGCGGAGAGTTGAATCAGCAACCGCCACCGCCGCCGGTTTGGGATAATAATCCCGGCGGCTTTCAACCCGGGTACTAAATTTCAAAGGTACCGGCGGCCATTCGCGGTCGCCGGTACATTTTCCGACAAATCCTCGCTTTGAAATCCAATCAAAATCAAATTCACGAAGTAAAGATCGAGCGGATCGTTCCGAACGGTTACGGAATCGGCTTTGCCGATGGGCTGACGTTTTTTGTCGCGCTCGCCGCGCCGGGCGACATCGTTCGGGTTCGCGCCGTTCAGAAAAAGGGCCGAAGCGTGTTTGCGGAGATCGTTGAGGTCGTGAAACCGTCCGACGTTCGGGTCGAGCCGCCTTGCCGGTATTTCGGAACCTGCGGCGGATGCGATTTTCAGCAAATGTCGTATCGCGCTCAGCTCGACGCAAAATCCGGAATCGTGCTCGATTGCCTGCGCCGGATCGGCAAGATCGAGATCGACCGGATCGAGATCGTTCCGAGCCCCGAGCAATTCGGGTATCGGTCCCGGGCTCAATGGCACGCCGATCCGCGCGCCGGCCGGGTCGGTTATTTCAAGCGCGGAACCCACGACATCATTGAGGTCGAATCATGCCCGATCCTGACGCCCGAACTCGGCGAAACGCTCGTAGAAATCCGGGAAACCGCCGATTGGGAAAGCTTTTGGGCGAACCGTATCAAGTTTGACGCGGCGAGTTCGGGCGGCGAGGTTTCGGTTTTCGCTGACGAACTGATCGAACCGACGGTCGAACTCGATTACTGCACCGCGGAAAATCGCTATGCGTACGATGCGCGCAGTTTTTTTCAGGGCAATCAGCTGTTGATCGAAAAGCTGATCGAACTCGCCATCGGTGAGGAACGCGGCGATTCGGCGCTCGATCTGTATTGCGGCGTCGGGCTTTTCACGCTGCCGCTGGCTCGCCGTTTCGGTCACGTTACCGGGATCGAATCGGGCGTCCGCGCAGTCGAATCGGCGCGGCGAAACCTCGAGAATTCGCGTCTGAAAAACGCCGAGATATTCGATGAATCGGTGGGCACGTGGCTGAGCGCAAACGCGGCGCTGATCGCCGGTACCGATTTTGTCGTCCTCGACCCGCCGCGGTCGGGAACCGAACGGGAAACGATCGACGTTTTGTCCCGGGTTCGCCCGAAGCGGATATCGTATGTTTCGTGCGAGCCGTCGACGCTTGCGCGCGATCTCCGGATATTGCTCGACGCCGGTTATGTGATCGATTCCGTGACGGCCCTCGACCTTTTTCCTCAAACGCATCATGTCGAGACCGTGGCGCGGCTCAGCTGCAATGGATGAAACATCGGAGCGGCGTAAAGCGTAACGATGCAAGACATTTGAATAACTTCGTTCAACTAATCTACACTTTTTGTTATGGCAAGAAAGAAACCGGAATCAGAATCGACGGCGCTCGGGAAAAGTCACTTCGTGCGTTGCCGTTATTGCGGTCAAAAGAACGCGGTCAAGGCAGATTTTGTCAATCGCCAGGCGAATTGCGGCAAGTGCAAACTTCCGCTATCGAATGAGCCCCACCGAAAATTCTCAGATTTGAGCAAACATGATTACGTCCATCCGTCGGACAGCAAGGCCTTGGCCGCGCTGAAGGCAATTCCGGGCGTCGACACGGCGCTCAAGAAACTTCTTCAGGTCACCGGCGAATCGGCTGTCCGGGTGATTTTCATGGCGAGCGCGGTCAAGGTTACGCCGGAGCAGATGCCTGATCTCCATGCCAAACTTCAGGTCGCGTGCACGACGCTCGGCGTTGAGTTGCCCGACATGTACGTCCAGCAAAGTCCGATCGTCAACGCCTTTACATACGGCGCGCACAAGCATGCGATCGTTCTTCATTCGGCGTTGCTCGAACGGTTGACCGATGAGGAAACGCTTGCCGTGATCGCGCATGAGGTCGGCCACATTCATGCCGAGCACGTTCTTTACCTGACGGCCGCGCGATTGATCGAAGCATTGATGAACGCATCGCTCGCACGGATGATCCCCGGCTCGGAGCTGATCAAGGGACTGATTTCGGCGACGGTTTCGGGCGCGCTGCTCGCGTGGGCGCGCAAGGCGGAGCTTTCATGCGACAGGGCCGCGCTTTTGGTAACGCAGGATCCGCATGTGATCGGCAGCACGATGATGAAACTTTGCGGCGGGACCTTTGCCTCGAAGATGGACTATGAGCAGTTTCTGGCGCAGGCGCGTGAGTTTCAGAAGAACTTTGACGACAACGCTCTTGACTGGTTCTGGGCGACGATCATCAATTCCGGAATGACTCATCCGTTCCCCGTCTGGCGCGTCTCTGAGATTCTGGAATGGGTCGACAGCGGCCAATATGCGGAATTGATGAAAAAGTAGACGGTAGACGGTAGACAGTAGACAGTAGACGGTAGACGGTAGACGGTAGATGGCGCGAAATGGACAATTGAAGCAATGGACAATTGAAGCAATGGACAGTGGACAATGCTACTATGGAAAATGGTTAATGAACAGGACCCGTTTTCAAGTCATTGTCCATTGACTTCATTGTCCATTGTCCATTTGCTTCAATTGTCCATTTGCCTCAATTGTCCATTGACTTCATCGTCCATTGTCCATTGCTTCAATTGTCCATTTGCCTCAATTGTCCATTG
>JBGASE010000293.1:0-2367 GCA_044229875.1 Pyrinomonadaceae bacterium
GCGAACGCTGATCGTCGCCGGCGGCGTCGCCTGCAACATGGCGCTCCGCGACGCGGCTGAGAGCTTTGGCGCTTCACGAAGCATTCCGGTCCATTTCCCGTCGAAACATCTGTCGACCGACAACGCGGCGATGATCGCGGCGGCGGGCCATTTTCATTTGGCCCGCGGGAAACGAGACGATCTTTCGTTGACCGCCGACGTGACGATCAGACTTCAGAATTTTGATCTCGAGGACGGCGAACTTAGGCGGAAGAAGGTGCGGTATAAGCTCTAGCCATTTTCGATTTGCGATTGCCGATTTGCGATTGCTCAAAGGCTGAAGGCTTCTAATTGAAACGAAAATCTTGCGGTTCGGCGATCGCAAATTGAAGATCGCAAATTGAAAATCAACCAAAGAGTCTCGGCAGCCGCCGGTCGAGATTTTTCGGCAACAGGATCTCCATCGCGTCGTCGACGGTTACGATCCCGGCGATGTCGCCCTCATCGTCGATAACCGGCAAGGCCAACAGGTTGTATTCGGCTATCTTCTGCGCGGCTTCCTCGGCGTCGTCGTTCGGGTGCGCGAATTGGAATTGTTCACGCATGACTTCCGACAATTGCAGCGTCGGGTCGGCGAGGATCAGACCGCGCAGCGAGATCAACCCGCACAGTTTCCAGGAATGCTCCTCTTCGACGATATAAATGTAATAGATCATGTTCGGCGTTTCCGCCATATCGCGCAGCCGCGCGATCGCCTGGGCAACCGTCAGCGATTTCGGGAACACGACGAATTCGGTCGTCATCAGTCCGCCGGCGGTGTCGTGAGCGAATGACATGAGCTCCGCGACGTCGGCCTTCTCGTCGTCTTCCATCAGATCGAAAAGTTCCTGCGCCTTTTCGTCGTTCATCTCCCCGAGGACGTCAACCGCGTCGTCGGGCGACATCTCCTCGAGGATATCGGCCGCGATCTCGTCATCGAGCGATTCTACGATCTCGGTCCGGTGAATCGGCGAGAGCGCTTCGGCGAGCTGCGCGATTTCGACCGGATGAAGCCGTGAAAGCTTGTCTTTTGAGGATTTTAGCTTCACGGTCGCCGAAGCGGAGTCGGTCGCGAGATAACCGACGTCGGCCCAGTCGATGACCTCGACCGCCTTCGAACTCCCGTAAAATCGCTTTGGCAGTAGTCTTCTGAGGAATCCCTGGAACGAGACATCGGCGCCGCTCACGCGCCAGGAATCCGCGACCTGAATTATCAGCACGTCGTTGACGCGAACGACCCGTTTGCCGTCAACGTCGATCAGCTGATTATCAAGGACGTCCTTGTTCAGAAGTACCTCCCCGGTCCGGCGCGTGAACGGGCGCAGATCAAGAACGCCGCAGTTCATCTTCGCGCCGTGTTCGCCGAGAGTCGAGATATTCCTTCGGGGCATGAAGAAGAGGCGTCGCCGGTAGCGGGCGACGAGACCGACGACCGGCGGGTAGTCTTCTTCGCCGTAACGGACGATGACATCGCGAATAGTCGCTATCCGCTCGCCGTCGGCGTCGAATATCGGGCTTCCCAAAACCTGCGACAAATAGAGCATCGCCTTAGAATAACTCGGGTTAATGCGCGGGAAAAGATTGGAGACGAATTTAGCGGAAAAAGAAACGCCCGAAGGGAAAGAACGCGAGCAGAAGAAGGACGAGTCCAATAATCAGGAAGTCGTTTTTTCCTTCGATCACGAAGAGACGGTCATTGGACAAAATCTGATTCTTGGGGCTTTTTCTCGATATTTGGGGTCCTTCATGTTTGATTTCCGCCAAAGTACTGTAAAAAATGAACATTTTTTTGCATGCGGAAGCCGGATAGATCAAGGACCAAAACCTGCTCGACAAAAATGTTTAACGCCGTACAATTTTGTGGAACATCATGTTGATTTGACGTTTCTATTAATTGTAGTAGCTCGGAAACCGGGCTTAGTCCGCACCGCCTCAGACTTCAGGATAGTTCCAAACAGGTATGCAAAGAATCCTTTTCGCTTATGCCGTCTTCTCAATGATCACATTGACGGTGTCCGCACAAACCCGCTCACGCGTATTCGACAATTTCGACGTATCCGGCGGAGTCACGATCGTGAAGCCGACCGCGGCAGCGACTCCCGCAGTCGCGACGAAGACCAAGGGCAAAAAGAACCGCAGGCAGAATCCGGTCCAAAAGACCGGACAAACGATGTCGGTCCAGGAAGGACTCGGAACAAACGTCCCCGCCTACAAACTGGTAATGGGCGGCAGCAAGAATCTGAACGGATTCACGACGTGCAATCTGATGTACGACTCGTACATCGTCGAATCCGCCCGCCGTTACGGAATCGATCCCCTGCTGATCTATTCGCAGATGCACCAAGAGTC
>JBGASE010000120.1:0-4973 GCA_044229875.1 Pyrinomonadaceae bacterium
CATCAGCGACCCTTGCACCCGATTCAAGCTTCCCGACGACGCCATTAAGCGCCGGAAGCCACTCGGAGATCAGGTGCGCGCGGTATCCAGGCCTGAAAAAGCGCTCGGTTCCGCTGAACATGCATGGTGAGTGATCGCCCCACGGCAACGCTCCGTTTCCACGCATCGCGCCGACAATCTTGTCTTTGTCGAGAAACATCGCCGAGATGACGCTCGCGCCGCCGGCCACGTAAACCGGCGAATCCTCGACCGCGAGAGCCAGCGCCTGTTCTTCGGGTAACCGGAATTCGCCGTCGACGTGTTCGACATATCCGGCTGCGGCGTTCGCGCTGAGCCATTCCCGAACAAGGCGGGGATGACAATCGGTGCGCTGCGCCAACGCTTCGGCAGTAGTCAAAACGCCGTCAGCCATTGCCCGATAAAGCCCGAGCTCTTCGCCGATGACGACGTTCGCCATCATCGCCGCGCCGCCCATGTCGACGACCAGATTGCCCATAAATTGTTGCAATTTCGCTTCATTCATACTCAACTCCTTCAATCACAGGATCGTCCGCAAAAGACAAAAAAGCACCTGTCCGGATTGAACAGGCGCAGACGGCACTCAATCAACTTCGGTTTTGGAAAGCCGGAGCAGCGCCGGTTGAAAATTCTCACTCGCCATTTGGACCCTTCCTCCACGTGTTTTGCGGCCAGCGACAAGAACCTTAAAAATTCGCGATGATGATATAGAAAGTCGGGTTCGATAGCAAATCGGTTCCGCGCGGCAACGGAACCGCGATCAATTTGGCGGACGAAAAAAAACCGCGTCGGGCAGGTTGGTGAAAGCAAACCAACACGCCCGACGCGGTGTTTATAGTGAATGCCGAAACGGCTTGGTTAAATTCCGAGTACGTCGATCAGTTCCTGGACGGAGCCTGCCGATTTTTGGAGTGCGGCGCGTTCTTCGTTTGTCAGTGAAATTTCGATGATCTGTTCGACGCCGTTTTTGCCGAGTTTGACCGGGACGCCGACGAACAGGTTGTTGATCCCGTATTCGCCCTCGAGATAGACGGCGCACGGCAGGATCTTTTTCTTGTCCTTGAGAATCGCTTCGGCCATTTCGACCGCCGCCAGCGACGGCGCGTAAAAGGCCGATCCGGTTTTGAGCAGTCCGACGATCTCGGCGCCGCCGTTGGCGGTGCGCGAAACGATCGCGTCGAGCCGGTCTTTCGGAATCAGTTCGGTGATCGGGATTCCGGCGACCGTCGAATAACGCGGCAACGGGACCATCGTGTCGCCGTGACCGCCGAGCACGAAACACGTCACGTTTTCAACCGAGACGTTCAGTTCTTCGGCGACAAAACAGCGCATGCGGGCCGAATCAAGCACGCCGGCCATACCGAGGACGCGGTTCTTCGGGAATCCGGAACGGACGTATGCGACCTGCGTCATCGCGTCGAGCGGGTTTGAGACGACGATGATGAACGCATTCGGCGAATATTTCGCAACCTGATCAGTGACCGTTCCGACAATGTCCGAATTTGTTTTCAAAAGATCGTCGCGGCTCATCCCGGGTTTGCGGGGAAGTCCGGCGGTGATGATGACGACATCCGATCCGGCCGTTTCCTCGTACGAGTTCGCGCCGACGAGTTTGACGTCAAATCCGTCGATCGGTGCGGCCTGCGCGAGATCGAGCGATTTGCCCTGCGGCGTTCCTTCGACGATATCGACAAGCACGACATCGGCCAATTCTTTCGCCGCGATCCAATGAGCTGCCGTCGCGCCGACGTTTCCGGCTCCGACGACTGTGATTTTGTTTCTACCTGCTGCCATTAATTTTTAATCCTCTTTGATGTTAATAATTGTCTGAAAATCTGATGTAACCATTCTATTTTGACTTCCGAGACTTTTCAATCGCGGGTCGTTTTTTGTCGGGCAACCCGGTGTTGCCCGTCTGGAACGCGATCGTCGCAAACCGTCCGCCGCATTCATTGTTTCGCTGTTTTATACGATCTCTCGAGTTATTAAACCTCACAATCACAGCATGTTACGGGAAAAAGTCGAAGCCATTTCCTGTTGGCACAATAATTGATATATCAAAAGACTGAAAGATGAAAACGCTTTCAGACACAAGATGTACAGATAAAGGAGTAAGTATGAATTACAAACATTGGAAGATTCGGTTTGCCGTAACGGTGGCTCTGTTTTGCCTGACTGTTGCCGCGTTCGGGCAGGGTACGACCGGAAGCATCTCGGGTACGGTCAAGGACCCGAACGGCGCCGTTGTCGCCGGCGTGTCGGTGACGGTTACGAGTACCGGTGCAACGACCGGATTCCGGTCGACGACGACGACCGATTCGGAAGGTCAGTTCCTGATCTCGAAAGTTCCGCCGGGCGAATACTCGGTAACGACCTCGGCTTCGGGATTCAAATCGAGCAGCATCCCGAACATCGAAGTAACGCTTGAAAAATCGACTCCGCTGACGATCACGCTTGAGGTCGGATCCGGCGACGTCACCGTTGACGTGAACGCGTCGGACACCGTTCAGATCGAATTGGCGACGACGAACCTCAATACAAGCTTTACGAAAAACGTCATCAATTCGCTTCCGAAGGGAACGACATTTGAGTCGCTGCTGAAAATCGCCCCGAACGTTCGGCTCGAACCGCGGGCCGGCGGATTTCAGATCGACGGCGCGAGCGGCGCCGAGAACGTCTATGTCATTGACGGACAGGAAGTTACAAACTTCAGGACGGGAACGCTCAACGCCGCGAATCTGATCTCGACCGATCTGGTCAGCGAAGTGCAGGTCAAATCGACCGGACTTGCGGCTGAATACGGCGGCGCGACCGGCGGAGTCGTCAACGTCGTTACCCTCGGCGGAAACAACCGCTGGTCGGGAAGTTTCGGTGCGGCTTTCATCGCCGCCAAACTCCAGGGAAATTCGCGTCCGACGCTCAATCGTTGGAGCGTCCCGGCAGGAGGAAATCCCGGCGAGTATGAGTACTTCCAGGGAAACAAACCGGGTGGCACAAGCTGGTTCCCGACGGCGCGTATCAGCGGCCCGATCCTGAAAGACAAGTTGTGGTTCTCCGCAACTTACGCGCCCCAGATCTTTGTCGGCGATCTGCGGGTCGACTATTATTCCGGCAGAAATCCGAACACTCGCGTTTTGACCGAGTCGATCGATTACAGCGCGAAACGAACGCTCAACAATGCGTTGCTCCGTTTCGACGCGCAGCCGACGTCAAAAGTTCGTTTCAACGTCAATCTGCTTTGGAATCCGGTCGTTGACGACGGACTGCTTCCGGCCGACAACGAAGGACTCGCCGGCGTTCCGCAATCGGCCGATTTCGGCGGTCAGGTCGGGCTTCTGCGCGGCGCCGCATATCTCAAACAAGAGGGCGGGCGCCAGAATTCGAACAACATCAACGGCCAGGTTTCGTGGACTCCGACGAGCTCGATGGTGCTCAATTTCCGCGCCGGCCGAACGTTTCTCAACGAAAAGCTCGGCTCTTACGGTCAGCCGACGACGACCCGTTACATTTGTTCGGCGACGAACGGCGGAATTCCGGCCGGCGCCGGATGTCTCTCCGGATTCACCAATTTCGGGAGCAATTTTCAGATTCCGTACGACGTTTCGACCCGTACGACATTCGACGGCGATTCAAGCCTCCTTTTCAATGGAGCCGGACAGCATAATCTCAAGTTCGGATATCAATACAATCGTCTTTCCAATTCGACCGATCAGGGCTACAAGCCATACGGCATTGTCACGCTTTGGTACGGTCTGGGCATCGATAATTTCCTCGGATCCGCGCCGACGCCGGGAAATATCGGAGCCGGCCGCCTGCGGCGGTTCGGAACGATCGGATCAGCAAACAGCGCCAACCAGGCGATCTTCTTTCAGGATTCATGGCAGATCGCGAAACGCCTGACTCTGAATCTCGGACTTCGGTTGGAAAGCGAAAATGTTCCGACGTTCAATCCGGCAAACCCCGGGATCAAATTCGGTTGGGGCGACAAACTCGCTCCGCGTCTCGGCGCGTCGTACGATCTGACCGGTGATGGGAAGACCAAACTCTTCGCGAGCTATGGTTGGTTTTACGACCGGTTCAAATATGAGCTGCCGCGCGGTTCATTCGGCGGAGATTTTTTCCGTGACGACTATTTTGAGCTGTTCGCCTCGCGCGGAACTGCCTACACGTCGTATACGCTGGCAAACATCCTCGGGACGGTGCCCGACCAGCCGGGTGGCAATTGCCCGGGAGCCTTCCCGTCGACGCCGCTGCCGTCGCTCGGCAACGGCTACTCTGTCTGCCAGATCGACAACCGGATTCCGTCCAATCTGGTCGGTGGCGACATATTTACCTCCGGCGGCGTCGATCCGGATCTGAAGGCGGCGCGACAGAGCGAATATACGTTCGGCGTCGAGCGGCAACTGACAAGCGTGCTGATGTTCAGCGGCCGGTTCACGCACAAGAGCGTCGACCGAGCGATCGAGGACATCGGATTCCCGACCGCCTCGGGAAGCGAGGCCTACATCATCGGCAATCCCGGATTCGGTCTCGCGGCCGAAACGGCGTCGTCGAACGGCTATCTCGCGACCAAAGCGGTCCGCCGTTTCGATGCGCTCGAGTTCCGGATCGACAAACGACTTTCGAGCCGGTATTTCTTCAGCGCCAGCTACACGTGGAGCAGGTTGTTCGGAAACTACTCGGGCCTTGCAAGTTCGGACGAAGCCGGTCGGACCGCGCCGAACGTCAACCGATTCTTCGACCTGCCGTTTTTGGGCTATACCGCAAACGGCGTGGCCGACAACGGGCTTCTCGCGACGGATCGGCCGCACGTCTTCAAGGCGTTCGGAGGCTACACCTTCAACTGGAATGACAGCAAGACGAATACGACCGATTTTTCGTTCTTTACGTCGATCCAGTCAGGCACGCCGCTGACGACGCAGTACAACTTTTACAATGCGACTGCAATTCTCAAC
>JBGASE010000120.1:4982-17496 GCA_044229875.1 Pyrinomonadaceae bacterium
GGATTTTCAGGTCTCGCACAACTACAAGTTCGGACGCGATGGCCGGATCACGTTTCAACCGTTCCTGAATATCCGTAATCTCTTTGATGAACGGAACGAAACGGGACGCGTGACGCTGATTTCTCCGGTGAATTTCACCGCATCAACCCTTCGCGCGGGCGGTTGTCCGGCGACGGTTTGCGCGGATGAAGTGACGTCGATCCAGCGAATCTTCAACGGCGGGACAAAGTCGTACATCGACACATATCTTGCCGGGGGCGGCGTTGCGGCGACGATCGCCGCGCGCAAATCGAATGTTTTCAACCTGACGAACGCTTTTCAGGCTCCGCGGGAAGTGCGCTTCGGTTTCCGCGTTTTCTTCTAGACCTTGGTCAACCTGATCAAGCCCCGGAAAGCCCGATCATTTCGGGCTTTCCGGCACTTTAATTGAACAATATGAACTGGTTGATGACGATCCTTTTCGCGGCGTTGATTGCGGCAGTCGCGGCTTCCGCGGATGCGAAGACGGCGGCGAATCTGGTCACCGGCGTGGTCTACGACAACCGAAACAACCCGCTGACCGACGTCGATGTCGAGCTTTTGAGCGATCTCGGATCATTTCTGCAGCACACGCGGACGGACAGCGCCGGGCGTTACAGCTTCTTCCGTATCGCGGACGGTCGGTATTCGGTGCGGGTGACGCCCTTCAAATACGATTTTCAACCGATGACCCGTGAACTGGTGTTTTCATCGTTCAGCTTGACCGGCGCTCCCGGGTCAACGACGGAGATCGTCGACTTTTACTTGTTGCCAAAGCGCGACGGGATCGCAGCTGCCGAGAGCCGGGTCGTTTTTGCTCAGGAAGTTCCGGAATCCGCGCTGAAGGCATTCGACCGGGCAAGAGCAGCGCAGAAATCAAACAACACTGCCCTCCAACTTGCTGAACTGCAAGCCGCGGTAAAGTTGTTTCCGGTATACTTTGACGCCCTTTTTGCGCTTGGCGAGTACTTTCTTATTCGTCGCGACTTCGGGAAATCGGCAAATTACTTCTTGCGGGCGGCGGATGTCAACGCCAACAGCCCGCGGAGTTTCTATTTCCTCGGTTATTCGCTGTATTCACTCGGAATGAACGCGGCCGCGTTGGCGGCGCTCGAGCGGGCGTTGATTTTGAGCCCGGCGTCGATCCAGACACTTTTGCTGGTGAGTTCGGCGGAAATCGCCGACAAACGATATTTGGATGCCGAGAAACATCTGCTCCGCGCCAAAAAGCTCTCATCACCGCCGAATCCCGAAGTGCATTGGCAACTCTCACGGCTGTACGCAATTCATCTCAATAAATTCAAAGAAGCGGCTGATGAACTTGAAAGCTATATTGATGCGCTTCCGAAGGCGACAACCCCGGAGGAACTGAAGAAGCTTGAAGACTACCGGACGATCCTGAAACGATTGCGGGCGAAGCAAAAGGCCGAAGAAAAACCGTGAAACTTCTTCACATACCGATCGATTTTATGAGCTTGCCGAATTCGAGCGCTTCCCGCAGGGTTGGATTCTGAGAAATTCTGATAGCAGGAAGATCGGCGAACGGCAATCGCGGCGGTGCAGAACCTTGCCAGACGAGCAGTACTTTGGAATCGAACATGACGGATGCCGTCGCTAGCTCGATGATCAGGCGTTCCGTTTCGAAGCCGCCCGAATCATTGGACGAGACGATCGCCGAACTGCAGTTCGATAATATTTTCCGGCACGATGGCGAGACGGCCGTTTCATCGGGTTTGCGTATGCCGGCGGCGCGTAATGAGGCGATTTCCGATCATTGAGAAACGCGACAAGATCTTCGGGATCAACCGTGAACCTCGTCGGCTGCCCTTTGCGGCCGACCGCCGCCGTTCCGAAACCCGCGATATGGCACAAATGAAAGAAGTTGATGACGCAATTTTCACGCGAGCGGAGGTCTGACGAAGTGAACACGCCTGGGAAATTCCGATCCCAAAATTCCGATACCTGATCGTAGCGGATGATCCGATCCTCATGCGTCGAGATCCATTCGAGCGCCTGGCGATAGGGCGCAATCGAATCGACGATCTCCCTGAACTCAAGCGCCTCGGCGTCGAGCGCCTGCGCGATGCGGAGCCCGAGCGGCGTCAGCCTGATGACCGAATCCGAACTGGCGATTATTCCCCATGTCGAATATGCCGAAAGTTTGTGGGGCTCAAACATCCGGCGAAGATAGATGTCGGTGAGCTCAAGCGCCGATATTCCGTCACGGCGTTTCTTGAGAAACCTGATCAGGTTACGGAGATCGCTTACCGACGTCAGCGCCGCCGGGAGTGGACCGCTCAGATTTTCCCGAATCTTAGGCATTTCACCGTGCATATTCTTAATTCCCGTCGACGCTGACACGAGCCGCGTTCGGGTGCAGATTGTAGGTTTTTATCTTGTGATTCAAGGTCGAGGCTTTAACGCCGAGGATCTTCGTTGCCTTTGCCTGGCTGCCGTTTGCCAGATAGAGCGCATGCCGGATGAGTTTGATCTCGTATTTCCGGACTTCCGACGCGAGGTCGAAGTCATCGCCGAATATCGACGGGATCGACTGTTCGGAAAGCTGCGGGAGTGTTCTCGTTTCATCGACAATGTCGGCGGCGAGCCGGCGGAGCCGAAGGAGATCAAGCAACAAA
Organism: Pyrinomonadaceae bacterium; assembly: GCA_044229875.1. GTDB lineage: Bacteria > Acidobacteriota > Blastocatellia > Pyrinomonadales > Pyrinomonadaceae > JAFDVJ01. Next base: position 7,637 of record JBGASE010000120.1, read on the forward strand.
TGTTCTGGAATCACCATAATACTTCTCCGATGATCTGGTTTTCGCGGGATCGGTCTCGCGTGTCGTCGACAATATCAAGCGTTCCCGCAGATGTCAAACATGATATATCAACTATTGATATACAATCGCATGCGGATTCAATTCACTCGTATTATTATTTCGAATGCAGATACTGGGGTTTCAAAACAAATACGAATGCAATACTTGATATATCAACCATTGCACGCTAAGCTACTTGCCGGAGGATCAAATGGAGAATCTCGATCAGGTAATTTTTTACAAAATCGAAACCGCCATCAAGAGTTACCGGCAGTTTGCGCAGAAAAGCATTCGTGATGCGGGTTACAGCATGACGATCGACCAATGGCTGACGATCGCGCATATTCTGGAAAATCCGGACATCAAGCAACAGGATCTGGCCGACGGCGTTTTCAAGGACAGCGCCTCCGTGACGCGGATAATCGAGCTTTTGGTCAAGGCAAAGTATTTGAAACGGACGGTCAACAAAGATGATCGGCGCCGGACGAAATTGACCGTCACGCCGCAAGGAAGGGAAGTTGTCGCCGCGGTGACCGAAGTCGTTCTCCGGAATCGCGAGTTGGCGCTGGCAGGAATTGAACATGATGATCTTCTGGTGGTCGACCGTTTCCTGAAATCGATGACCGACAATTGCCGCGCGAATGCTGAAGGAGAAACCCGTGATCGCGCCGGCGGAACAAAGATAAAAAGCGCGGCGCGAGATCGTTGAGAACGCGACCGAGCGTCGTGTCGCCGTTCGCGGCCTCCGATCCGCGAGGCCGTTTCGCATTCGCCGATTTGCACTCAATCATGGCAAAATCGTGCAATGAAATTGAAAGTCACCGTAATCCTGATATTGATCGGTTTGGTCTCGCCGATCGCGTCGTTTTCGCAAAAGGCTGCCGTCAGCGGGACGCGCTATCCGCGGGTCGTGATTCGCAATGCGATGGTCGTCGATGGGAGCGGAAAGCCGGCAGCGGGGCCGTTCGATATCGTTGTCGAAAACGATGTCATCAAAGAAATCGTCGGATTCGATCCGGTCGCGGCAAAAGAGGGAAAGGCGCGGCGCCCGGCGGCCGGCGATGCCGAGATCGACGCGACCGGCAAGTACGTGCTTCCGGGACTGATCAATCTTCACGGACACACGCAGGATGAACGCGGCGGAGTTCCGATGCCGGTCGAATACGTCACGAAACTCTGGCTCGCATGCGGGATCACGACCGTCCGCGACGCGTGGGCGAACAAGAAAGTGCTCGGGTTCCGCGATCAGATCGCGGCCGGTAGACTTGTCGGTCCGCGGATCTTTCCGTACGGCGGCTATTATGACGCGCCGACACCGGCGACGGCCGACCAAGCGCGGCAACGCGTCCGCGACCTGAAGGCGGCCGGCTACGACGGAATCAAGCTTTATACGATCGACCGTGATCTGATGGAGGCGATGCTAGATGAGTCGCGCAAGCAAGGAATGCGCGTCATGCACCACGTCGGCGTCGAAGAGACCAACGCGTGGGACGATGCGCGTTTCGGCACGACGAGCATCGAGCATTGGTACGGTATTCCGGATGCGGCGATCGAGTCGGGTCGGCAGAATTTCCCGTCAACCTACAATTACAACAACGAGGTCGATCGGTTCCGGTACGCCGGCAGACTGTGGCGCGAGGCTGATCCGGACCGGTTGATGAAGGTTCTCGACGCGCTGATCGCGAACGGCGTCGCCTGGGATCCGACGCTGGTGATTTACGAAGCGTCACGGGATCTCCAGCGTGCCCGGACTAATCCGGCATTCGCCGAGTATCTGCATCCTGTTCTCGAAGAATATTTCAAACCGAATCCGGCGAATCACGGTTCATATTTTATCGGTTGGTCATCGACCGATGAGACTTTCTGGAAAGAAAACTACCGGATTTGGATGAAAACGCTGTACGAATTTGAGCGCCGCGGCGGTTTGATCGGGACCGGCGAAGACGCCGGATTCATCTATCAGGTTTACGGATTCGGGTTGCTGAGGGAACTGGAACTGCATCAGGAAGCCGGATTTCATCCGTTGAAAGTTATCCAGCACGCGACCTCGAACGGCGCCAAAATTCTCGGGAAAGAAGACACTCTGGGCCGGATCCGAGTCGGTTACAAGGCAGATCTTATCGTCGTCAACGGCAATCCGCTCGAGAACTTCAAGGTGCTGAGCCCGCTCGGCGTCGAAGAAATCCGCGATGGCAAGGTTTTCAGGACAGGCGGAATCGAATGGACGCTCCGCGACGGAATTCCGTTTCACGCACCGACGCTCGCGAAGGAAGTCAGGGAACTGGTGAACGCAGCAAAGGTGAAACGGTGAGGCGATTTTGGATTTTGGATTTTGGATTTTGGATTTTCGATTTTCAGGCGTCAGACGGCAGAATTGGGATTCCAAAATTCCAGGATTCCAAAATTCCAGGTTCAAGATCCAAGATTCCAAGATTCCAAGATTCCAGGATTCCAAGATTCCAAGATTCCAGGATTCCAAGATTCCAGGATTCCAGGATTCCAAAATTCCAGGATTCCAAAATTCCAGGATTCCAAAATTCCAGGTTCAAGATCCAGGTTCAAGATCCAGGTTTAAGATTCCAGGTTCAAGATTCCAAAATCCAAAATCCAAAATCCAAAATCTAAAATCGAAAATCCAAAATCCAAAATAGAAAAGCCCGCCGTGCTCTCCCCTTCACGACGGGCTTTTTTACTTGGCCATTGAACACAACGACCAAATTTCAATAATCTTGGACCGGCAGGACCACGTCGCGGTTGAGGACGATTTCGAATTGCTCTCCGGTTTTGATCCGAACGTCCTTTCCCTTGCGTCCGAGCGCGATTCCGGTGCCGACGCCCGCGCCGATTCCGGCTCCGATCAGCGCTCCGTTCGAGGATTTTGTCACCGCGCCGAGCAATGCGCCGGCGGCGGCCCCGCCGATGATCGCAATAATCGGATTGCGCGATGCCGAATCGGAACGAAGTTCCTTCAAAAGCGTCGCGTCGATCGCCCGCGTGACGTTGCCGTCAAGCACGATCTTCTCGAACCGGACGCGAAGTTTACCCGGTCGCCCGCCGGATTCCGCCGGCGATGCCTCAAGAACGCGTCCTTCGATCACCGTCCCGGCCGGAACCAACACCGTGCCGCCATTGACCAGCGGCTCGGTCGTCCGGACCGTGAACGTATCGTCCTTCGCGGCGGCGGAGGAGTTGATCTCAACATCCATCCTGACGCGAATGCGGGTTCCGGAATCGAGTCTGTAGATCGAGTCCTGCGCGTACGTGCATGCAAAGAGCAAGAAAATTAGTGCGAAGATTTTGGCGGTTTGACGAAGAATCATTTCCGACCTCCATCTTCGCGGATTATCAAACGACATCCGCGAAGAGTAAAAGCAATGTCCGTGCCATTATGAAAAAAACAAATAGCTCGGGCATTTTACGTTTCGAAGCGGCAGAATGTCCAACAATTTGGGTTAGCGGCTATACGAAATCGTCAATCGGTAGCTATTGCAGAATGGGGTGAGCGCCGCCTTTGCTGTGATCGGCGGTCTCGTCGTATCGCTTGCGATCATTGTGAAACAGCACCAGATGTTCGCCTTCGAACCGGACGACGTCGGCGACGCGGTTGAAATCCTTCGTGTGCTCGCCGATCATGAACGCCATCGGTTGAAATGCGACGACGATTCCGGCGGCGTAGATGAATCCGCCCTTGTCGACGATCGTTCCGGCGTACTGTTTGGCTGCGACCGCAAGATCGGGAGAATAGTTGCCAAGATAATCTTTCTGTCGGTCCGGCCGTGCTATGAAAATCGTGTAGTCGCTGTATTTCAGCTTCTTTTTGTACTTGTTCTTGCGTGCGACGGCGAACAGATCGCCAAGACCTTTGTCGATCGCTTTCAGCATCTCGGCCGATGGATTGACGACGCCGTAGACGACCGCGCCTTTCTTCGATTTCACGAGATAGCCGAACTTGTCCTTGCTGATGCTTTCGGCCTCGTTGACGACGATCTGCGGCGCCGCCTTCTGGCCGAACGCCGCGAACGCAAGAACCAGGATAACGATTGCCGACAGAAGTGCGTTTTTCATATCAAACCCCGATTCTCATTTCTCAAATTGCGTGCCAGGCATCTCAAAATTCAAATGCCCGGCGGATTGGCCGGGCAAGATCAAATTGGTGCTTAGGGCGGGAATCGAACCCGCATGACCCTGAGGTCGCAGGATTTTAAGTCCTGTGCGTCTACCTATTCCGCCACCCAAGCGAAGTGATTTAGAGATTAGCACGACCGGAACATGAGCGCCAACTTTATGCTATGATTCCACCGGATAATTGAGTCAAAGGCAATGGAAAACTACGTTTGGTTATTTTGGGTCGTGCTTGGTGTCGGGCTTATCATCGCCGAGATCTTCACATTCGGATTCGTTCTGTTGTGGTTCGGGATCGGCGCGCTCGGCGCCGCGCTGTTCGCGATGCTCGGATTCGGATTCACGGTCCAGTTTCTCGTTTTTGTGACCCTGTCGATCGCGATGACCTTGATGTCGCGGACCATCTTTGTGAAGTTTCTCGAACACGGTGACGACGTCGGGGTAAAAATGGGCGTCGATTCGTTGCCGGGACAAGTCGGAACCGTCACCGCCGACAGCCACGGAGCGCTTAAAGAAGGCGCGGTCAAAGTCTTCGGCTCGGTCTGGACGGCTTTTCCGGAAGACGATTCGCGGCCGTTGATCGAAGGTGAAAAGGTCGAGGTCGTTCGCGTTCAGGGAAATTCGATCTGGGTGCGCCCCGTCGGCGCCGAGCGTGCGATCCCCGAATGGCGGGAAGAGAAGTAACTAGTCAGACGCCAGATTTCAGATGTCAGACGTCAGATGTCAGACGTCAGACGTCAGATTTCAGACGTCAGATTTTAGACATCAGCCGTCAGATTTCAGACGTCAGATTTCAGACGTCAGACGTCAGATTTCAGACGTCAGATTTTAGACATCAGCCGTCAGACGTCAGATTTTAGACATCAGCCGTCAAATTTCAGATGTCATTCGTCTGACATTTGAGGTCTAGCGTCTGACATCTGAAGTCTGACATCTGAGGTCTAGCGTCTGACATCTGACATCTGGCGTCTGACATCTGACGTCTGGCGTCTGCTCTCTAAACTATTTCCGCCGTGTCCTGGTCTTGAGTATCGTGGATATCGCCGAGGCTGAGAATTTCTAGCCGGACTTCTTCGCCGTTCGCCTCCGGAAGTTCGGTACCCGTGATTCTTGCCAGAATGACGGTAATGTTGTCTTCGCCACCGTTTTCGTTTGCGAGCCGGACCAGATCGGCGCAGGCCATCTCAAGTCGTTCGGAATGCTCCAGTACGATCCGTTGCATGTCGATTCCCGAAACCTTATTCGACAGTCCGTCGCTGCAAATCAGAAGAATATCGTCCTTACGCGGCAAAAGCCTGGCGGAAACCGGAAAAATCTCGGGCTGCGCGCCGAGCGCCTGAAGGATCACGTTCTTGAGCGGATGGCTTTCGGCTTCTTCCGATGAGATCTGATTGGCGTCGATCAATTGCTGAACCAGCGACTGATCTTTCGTGATCTGATAAATGTTCGTATTTCGGACGAGATAAGCGCGGCTGTCTCCGACCTGAACAAGATCGACCGCCTCCGGCGTGATCCCGATCCCGGTGAACGTCGCGCCCATACCTTGGTACTGAGGGTCGCGGCCTTGCTGGTGAATCAGGTAATTCGCGTAAAGCGTTGCCTCATAAATCTTGCCGACCAGCGATCCGTCGGTTGAATAGGGAAGCTCGGTCTTGTCGGGATCGTCGTCAAGAAACGTCTTGCTGACCGTTTCAACTGCCATCTTGCTGGCAACCTCGCCGGCAAGCGCGCCGCCCATCCCGTCGGAAACCGCGAGAACGATGCCGTCATCATCGATCTCGAACCGTTGCGATTCGATCACAAATTCGTCGGGCTCCTGCGAACTGGTCCACGCCTTCGCGTTGGAAATATTCAACAAAAGGTAATTATCTTCGTTGCCCTTGCGGACACGCCCGATGTGCGAAGTCGCGTGTGTTTCGACGATCAACATAATAAACGAAGTTTGAGCCCGGGTCAGGACTATCAAAACAGGGCTCGAAATCCGGACCTAACCAAGTGCCTGATCCAGATCCTGAATAATATCTTCAGCGTCCTCGATTCCCACCGAAACGCGTACCAATCCGTCTGTAATTCCAAGTTGTTGACGTTTTTCAGCCGGGACGGAAGCGTGTGTCATGGTTGCCGGATGCGATATCAGCGATTCAACGCCGCCCAAGCTTTCACCTAAAATACAAAGCTTGACGCTCTCCAAAACTTTTTTTGCATTATCCAGTGAACCAGTTTCAAATGCAACCATTCCGCCGAATCCTTTTTGCTGTCTGGCGGCCAATTCGTGCTGCGGATGCGAGGCCAGCCCCGGATAATAAACTTTCTGCACCTTCGGATGCTCAGCCAGGAAACTCGCCACCTGCCGGCCGTTTCGATCGTGCGCCTGCATCCTCACCGCAAGCGTCTTCGTACCGCGCAGCACGAGAAACGAATCGAACGGCGAGAGGATCGCGCCGACCGAATTCTGGATGAACTGGATCCATTCGGCATCGGCCGCGTCGTTAAGCGCGACAAACCCTCCGACCGAATCAGAATGACCGTTCAGATACTTGGTCGTTGAATGAACGACGATGTCGACGCCGAACTCAAGCGGACGCTGCAAATACGGTGACATGAACGTATTGTCGCAGACGACCTTTGCGCCCTGCGCATGAGCGATCGCCGAAACGCCGGCGAGATCAGTCACGCTCATCACCGGATTCGTCGGCGTTTCAACAAAGATCATCTTCGTGTTCGGTTTGAACGCGCGTTCGACCGCCGACAGATCGGTCGTATCGACGAGATCGAACTCGACGCCGTAATTCGAAAGCACGCGGCTGAAAAGCCGGAACGTTCCGCCGTAAGTATTGTCGCCGAGAATCACATGTTCGCCGGCCTTGACGAGTTTCAGGACGGCATCCGTCGCCGACATTCCCGAGGCAAACGCATAACCGAACTTCGCGCCTTCGAGCGCGGCGATATTCGTTTCAAGCGCCGCGCGCGTCGGGTTTTGGGTCCGCGCATACTCGTAACCCTTGTGTTTGCCGAGGCCTTCCTGTGCGTACGTAGAAGTTTGATAAATCGGAACACTGACCGCGCCAGTCGCGCTGTCAGGTTCGTTTCCGGCGTGGATCGCAATCGTTGAAAAGCCCATAGACGAGAAGGTTCGAAAAAACTTACTTATTTTATAGCTTTTGGTGGAAATTAACTACCAAGGCAGGCAAAGTTTCGCCGGAATTATCGTAACTTTCGAGGCAAAGTGATGTCAAACTGCTTGAATTCAACGATTTAGACCGATTGTGCGAGGTTCATCCACGAAGATCTGCGGTTTTCGAAGTCTGTGATGTGTTCGGCATTGAGAAGCGTCAGCGCGATGTCGTCAAGCCCGTTGAGCAGACAATATCGCCGGAATTCATCGATCCCGAACGGCGCCGTGAAGCCCTGTTCATCGCATACAGTCAGGCTCTCAAGGTCGATCGTCACCGAGTACGTTTCCGAATCATCCGCGCGGCGGGCGAGCAGAGCGACGTCTGATTCATCCAGCGCGACCGGAAGAAACCCGTTTTTGAGGGAATTGCTGTAGAAGATGTCCGCAAACGACGGTGCGATCACGGCTTCGAATCCGTATTGCGAAAGTGCCCATGGTGCGTGTTCGCGCGAACTTCCGCAGCCAAAGTTGGCGCCGGCGATCAAAATCGACGCGCCGATGCGGCGCGGATCGTTGAGGACAAAGTCTGTCTTCGGCGTCCCATCTGCGTTGAAGCGCCAGTCGTTGAAAAGAAAATCGCCGTAACCCGTGCGCTCGATCCGTTTCAGAAACTGTTTCGGGATGATCTGATCGGTGTCGATATTCGGTCGGTAAAGAGCAACCGCACGGCCGGTATGTCGGGTGAATTTTTTCATTGTTCAGCGAAAACTCCAGTTTCGGACATCGGTGAATTTACCGGCGATCGCCGCCGCCGCCGCCATTGCCGGCGAAACAAGATGCGTGCGGCCGCCGCGCCCTTGCCGGCCCTCGAAATTCCGGTTGCTGGTTGAGGCGCACCGCTCGCCCGCCTTGAGCGTGTCTTCGTTCATCGCGAGACACATCGAACAGCCGGTGTCCCGCCAGTCAAAGCCGGCATCGATAAAGATCCGCGCAAGCCCTTCGTCCTCGGCCTGCTTTTTGATCTTCATCGAGCCGGGAACGACCATCGCACCGACGCCGCCGGCGACCTTGTGCCCGCGCGCGACGCGCGCCGCTTCGCGCAGGTCCTCGATCCGCGAATTCGTGCAGCTTCCGATGAAAACGCGATCGATGGCGACGCCTTCGATCGGAGTTCCCGGTTCAATTCCCATGTACTCATACGCACGTTCAAACGATTTTCGCTCGTTCTCATCGGTTGCGCTTGAAAGTTCGGGAACCCGGTCATTGATCGTGACGCTCATTCCCGGCGAGGTACCCCAGGTCACGAACGGCGCGAGCTGCGACGCGTCGATCGTAACTTCGCGTTCAAAAACCGCGCCTGCATCGGTCGGCAACGAGCGCCAATGCTCGACTGCGCGCTCCCAGTCTTCGCCATTCGGAGCAAAGGGACGGCCGCGCAGATATTCAAAAGTCTTTTCGTCGGGCGCGATCAGTCCGGCGCGGGCGCCGGCTTCGATCGACATGTTGCACACGGTCATCCGTCCTTCCATCGACAGCGCGCGCACTGCGTCGCCCGAATATTCGATCACATAACCGGTCGCACCATCGGTTCCGATGCGGTTAATGATGCCGAGAATCAGATCCTTTGCGGTCACGCCGAACGGCAGATCGCCCAAGACATCGATCAGGAAATTCTTCGATTTCGATTGCTGCAGGCACTGGGTTGCGAGGACATGTTCGACTTCCGACGTGCCGATCCCGAACGCAAGTGCGCCGAACGCGCCGTGCGTCGCCGTGTGCGAGTCGCCGCAAACGATCGTCTGGCCCGGCTGCGTCAAACCCTGTTCTGGGCCGAAAACGTGAATGATACCCTGTTCGATCCGGTCGAGGTCCCAAATCGCGATCCCGAATTCGGCCGCGTTTGCGCGCAGCGTTTCGACCTGCTGTGCCGCGATCGGATCTTTGAACGGAAGATTCCGGTTCGCCGTCGGAATTGAATGATCGATTGTCGCAAACGTCAGATCGGGCCTGCGGACGGTGCGTCCAGTTAATCTGAGGCCTTCGAACGCCTGCGGAGTAGTGACCTCGTGAATAAGATGCAGATCGATGTACAGAAGCGCCGGCTTGGCGGGTTCGGCGGTCACCAGATGCGCGTCCCAGATCTTGTCGTAAAGTGTTCTCATCAATGATTTCAGGCCGCTCCGGCGGCAGATGCCGAGGCCGCTTCGCGGGCGTATGAGGCAACCAGATCACCGATCGCCGAGGTTGAGACGGCCTTCGATCCGTCGGCCGTCAGATCGGCCGTTCGATAACCCTCTGAAAGGACACGATCAACAGCCGACTCAATCGCCGCCGCTGCCGCCTCGTTCCTCGACGTATAGCGCAGCATCATCGCCGCCGACGCGATCGCGCCGAGCGGATTTGCGATTCCGCGTCCGGCGATATCGGGCGCCGAGCCGTGCACCGGTTCGTAAAGATCGATCTTCCCGCCGATCGTTGCCGACGCGAGCATCCCGAGACTGCCGGTCAGGACCGCCGCTTCGTCAGAGAGAATATCGCCGAAGAGATTTTCGGTAAGAATCACGTCAAAGCGTGACGGCGCGGT
>JBGASE010000294.1:0-3852 GCA_044229875.1 Pyrinomonadaceae bacterium
TGATCCGATACCAGACGCCGTTTGACGGACGGAACACCGAGATGTCGGTTTTGCCGTCACCATCGTAATCGTTCGCCGTCGGGACATCGCCGTTGATTCCAAACTGGCTCGCGGAGTATCCGCCGGTGGCGCTTGAAAGAAAATGCCAGACGCCATTCGACGGTCTGAAAACGACGACATCGGACGTGCCGTCACCGTCAAAATCGCCCGGTGCCGGAATGTCGGTCGCGAGCCCGAATGTGATTGCGTCAACCGTGTTGTTCGCGCTCTTGAATCGCCACCATACGCCATTCCGATAAATCGTCGGATCTGACTTTCCGTCGCCGTCGAAGTCGCCGCCAACAGGCACGTCGCCCGATTGGCCGAACTGAAAAATATTGAAACCTCCGGTTGAATTCGCAATGAACCAGATTCCGCTGGACGGTCTGAAGATCGCCTGATCGGTCCTGCCGTCGCCGTCGTAATCGTACAAAGGAACGGCCGTTCGCGCCGGTGTAAGACATGTTCCGTTTGAACCGACAAAGTTCCCGACCTCACCGCGAGAATAGGTGCAGAATGAGAGCTGCGTGCTTCCGTTGAGTGCTGACTGCATCAGGGAATTCGTACAGGTCGGCAGCGAATCAGAGTGATTGGCCCCAAGATTATGGGCGATTTCATGCGAGGTCACGAGAAAATTCGCTTCTTCCCAACCCCAACTCGGATCAACCCGTCCCGACAATCCGTAGGCATAGCTCGGATTGTTGCAGACCACGCCGAGAAACGCATAGCCTTGCGCGCGAACATTCGGCTTGTAGGTAAAGAGATGAGCCGTGTCGCGTGGATATTGATCTGTCGGATAAAGCCCGTTCCATCGAACTCTGAATGATTCAAGCAGTGCTGCGGCATTTGAGCCGTCGTAACCGTCCGAAATTGCGTATGTGTGCTGGAACGTCACTCGGATCGTCAGATTTAGCTCGGCTTCGTAGAGGCCTTCTGTCATATTCAGAATGCTCAGAATCTTGTTGTTCGTGCTGGCGGAATTAGAGTTGTTGGTCAAAAAGAAGTCGTGATCTGCCTCGGTCGCGATGTCGATCATATTCGCGGCCATGACGGCGCCTGAACCCGACTCAAGCATCCGTTTTCCGTCGCGGATGTCATTCATCAGCTCGCTCTGACAGACGAATGAGGAATCAAGCAATACGTCGCGCTGCCGATACACGACAAGATCGCCTTCAAGAGCCATTTTAGAATATCGTGCTGCCGGTTCGACGAAATACGTTTCGCCGTCGACCACGAAGAATCCTTCCATCACGCCGTCGTCGATCGAAACACGAACTTGCGAATCGGGCTCGTCGTTGATCACTCCCTTAAAGGTCGTGACCGGTCCGCGTTCGACCGCTCTCGATCCAGCCGCGGTCGTTTCTTCAGCCCGATAGTTTGGCGTTCTGAGTTCGCGCGGCGTCAGCCTCATCTCGAAACTGCCGAAGTTCGTGTTTAACGTGGCCAACGTTTCGCCGCCAAACTTCGGCGAAAGGCTGTCCGGATCTAAACGTGTTAGACTGAACGACTTAAAGGACCGCTCCAGATTTTTTTCTGACCGACTTTTCTGACTGACTGCGGGCAAGATAAGTAATGCGATCAAAAAACAAATGGACAACATTGACCGGGTCATAATACCTCCGTTTCTGACGATGCTTTGAATGATTTCGGAGATTTTGGGGAAAATCCAACCGACAATGTTAGTACATGTTCAACGCTGTTAATCTTCCAGAATTTTGACAGTTGTTCCATTCGCACGATTAACAGAGACCGAAACCGGTCAATAAATACATCGGAATCGAATTGATGCTGAAAAAACTAATCGGAAAAATTTGGGGGAAACTTCCAGGGGATGTGCGACTCCGACTGATCCGTGCTTCGCAGCGGAAATTCACGGTGTCGGTCGCCGCAATCATAACAAATCAGAACGGGAAAATCTTGCTTTTGGAGCATCTATTGCGGCCACAATCATCAGGTTGGGGAATCCCTGGCGGGTTCATCAATTTCGGCGAGCAGTTTGAGGACGCAATCCGGCGCGAGATCCGTGAAGAAACCGGAATCGGACTTCGTGAACTGCGCCTTGTCCGGATACGGACCATCGGCCGCCATGTCGAGGTCATATTCCGGGCGATGAGCGATGATGAGCCGCGGATCATGAGCAGTGAGATCATCTCGCTCGGCTGGTTCGATATCGACGCGATGCCGGATGATATGAGCGCGGTTCAGAAATCCCAGGTTAGGGATTTGCTCCGCGAGGATCCTATCGGTTGACGGCGTCGAACAAATTCCGCCGTTCGGCAAGGAGTCTGAGAAACTTTTGAAACCACGGCGATCAGCCAACTGAACGCAAATGCCAGGACAGCCGCGAAAACGATCCATGTGGCCGGAATGAAGACCATCGCCGTCAGAAGCTTGACCGTCGACGTCATGTCATGATCACCCTTCCGCGTTTGTGTTGAGGAAATCAGCCGGCCGAGCCGATATGGAATCAGATGAAGCAGTGTTCCGAAGATCACGAGCGGCGCAAACACGAACAGATACCACGAACGTTTGATCGCTTGCCGGATGACGAATCGCCGCGAATATCCGGCAAGATCCAGAAACTCTGATTCGATCCCGAGTTCGTCAAGTTTGCGGTTGTATTCTTCGAGCCGCTTTTCGAGACGCGGGTCTTCATCGTCGGCCGGCTCGGCGACAAACTTCTTCAGGAACTCATGACGCTCGGCGAGATTGTCCTCATGCGGCGTCGTCACGGTGAAAACCTCCTCGGCAATTTTCGCGACCGCGATCCTTGCGTCCGATTCGGCGTTCAGCGTGACTTCGCGCAACGCGGATTCGATCCGGTCCGTGAGCGTCCGAACGGCATCCCGCGGTGGCTGTCCGTTCTCGTCCAACTCGGCGCGCTCGACCTCAAAAGCGGTGCCGAAATAAAGCAGCGCCTCGCTCCGAAACGTCGTTTTCTCGGTGTAATAGAGCCCGACCGGCACGATCCTGAGCGTCAGCGAACCGGGATTCGACCCACTTGACACGGCTCCGATCGCGATCCGCGCGGCGCCTGTTTTCAGCGGCAGCAATGTCGGGGCATTGTGCGAAACGCCCTCCGGAAAAAGCGCGATCGCGCCGCCCGTCTTGAGAAGTTCCCGCGCCATCGTGAACGTCTTCTGGTTTTTTGAGACGTCTTCGCCGCGGTCCTGCTGCCGATAAAGCGGCAACGCGCCGACGGTTTTTACCAGCCAGCCGATGATCGGCATCTTGAAGAGCGTCGATTTTGCAAGAAACGCGATCTTTCGCGGCAGTGCGACAAAAAGCAGTGCCGGATCGATGAGCGCGTTCGGGTGATTGCTGACAAATATCAGGCCGGTTCCGCGCGGAACATCTTCGTAGTTGTAGAGTTCAATCCGGCGAAAAAAGACGGTCAACCCGAATCCGAAGATCGCGCAAAGAACGCGAACCGCGATCGATCCTTCACGTCCGAAAAAAAGGTCTTTGAGTCCGAGTCGTTTTACGGGGCGCTGCATCGCAGATGATTCTAAACGATTTCCGGAGACGCGCGAAATTTTGGGACGATCGAACGACAGTTTGCGGATGCAGGGAAAGAAATCGGAAATGCTTTCGGCTATAATCGCGTCGTGAAACTCAGGTCGATTGCAATTCTTTTTTTGGCGCTCGTTGGCGCGTGCCAGTTTCCGCAATACGCGCCGATCGATCCGAAGGCTGATTTTTCGGGCCGCGTAGTGGCGGTCGGCGACGGAGATTCGATAACCGTTGTCGATGATGCGCGCCGCGAGCACCGCGTCAGGTTCTTTGCGATCGATGCTCCGGAGTTGAATCAGG
>JBGASE010000121.1:0-10761 GCA_044229875.1 Pyrinomonadaceae bacterium
GACGTCAGATTCAAGCGTTCAAGATTCAAGATTCAAGTCGGGCGAGAATCACGATTCAACGTCATTCAATATTCAAGATTCGCCGTTCTTGATTCTTGAATTTTGATTCTTTCTTGATTCTTGAATTTTAAGTTTTGAAACATTCTTGATTCCCGATTCCTCGCCTAGCCGAGAAATTTCCGGAAATGTTCGAGCATGTCGTCGAGCTCGAACGAGACACGAAGGTCGTCCGGGTTGAGGCGGAACCAGCCGACCGAATCCTCAAATCGAAGCAGTCTCAGATCGTGACCGGCGAGCGGAAGCCCGAAATGTGAAATTCTTGCGACGGCAAGTGCGTTTCCGCGCATGAAACCGTCTCGCGGCGATCTTGTCCAACCCGCCTCGACGCTCAGACATCTCACACCTTGACGAAATTTAACGGCGCGGCCCGAGACATGGAAGTTCTCGAATTCAAACCGATGCCGATCGATGGTCTCGATCGTGATCCGTGCATCGTTCCGGTTGGCGTGGCCGGCGATCTTTTCAAATGCCGCTAGCAATTGGCCGACGCCATGTTCGCGAAGCTGATCGTTCGCGGACTTGACCGCCAGAAAATCCGCCAAAAGCCCCTCGGAAGCGACCTGGCCGGCAGCTTCCGTGAGCAGATTTTCCCAAACGGAATCGAGATCGTTCATTGCACTGAAGGATAACGCCCGCGGAGCCGAATTTGCAATTTCGTGCTATTATCTTGAAACCACAAACGTTAGACGGATCGCATTTGACGGCGGATCGCGTCGCGACCGTTTGGCGCGCAGTTATGAAAAAGTTCGCATTACCGATTCTGATCGCCGTCTTTGCGCTGGCAGCATTTGCCCAGAAACCCCGATCGACGCCGGCAAAATCACCGAGACCCACCCCGAAGCCCGCCAAGACCGTGATCCCTCAACTCGGGACCGAAACCGAGGAATTTGAGAAAGCAAAAGCCGTTGCCGACGCTGCGGAACGGATCAAAGCGCTTCAGACATTTCTGACGAATTTCCCCGAAGGCGTTGAAGTTCGAAGAGCAAAAGGCCTGATTGTCAGCGCGCGGGCGGTTCTCGCTGAAGAGCGTCTGAATGCGAACGATGTCACCGGAGCCGTCGCGCTGTTTACCGAGGCGATCAACGAAACGCCGGAACCGGTTCCCGATGAACTTTTCACAAAGGTCGTTCTCGGATTTCCGTTCAGTTTGAAAGCACGCAATCAGCTCGGCCCGGCGTTCGACGTCGCCAAGCTTGTCGAGGCGCGTGTCGGCGCGAATGCGTCACAGATCCTCGATCTCGCAAAATTCTTCATCAGCGCGCAATACGGAACCGAAGCTATCAGATTGGCCGAAAAGTCGATCGCCCTCGATTCGACTTCCGAATTTGCGTTTCAAACCGCCGCGATTGCATATCGGATGAATTTCAGGCTTGAAGATTCGGCTGTCGCGTTGGCAAAAGCGCTTGAGATCAATCCGGCATCGACCGCATCGCGTCAGAATCTCGCCGAAATGAAACGCGCGCTCGGCAAATATGATGAAGCTCTGGCGCTTTATCGCGAGACGTTAGTTCTCGATCCGGAAAACGCCGGAGCCCGCAACGGTCTGATCCTGGCACTGTTCGAAAGCGGAAAACGGGCCGAGGCCGAGATCGAACTCAAATCGACACTCGAAACGAATTCGTCAAATCCGTCGTTGCTGACGGGCGTCGCATATTGGTACGCCACGAGCGGCGATGCGGAAAAAGCCGGACTTTATGCAAAGATGGCGCTCGCCATTGACCAGACAAGCATCTGGGCATATGTGGCGGAGGCCCGCGGGCTGATGATCGATAAAAAACCGCTTGAGGCTGAGCGTGTGCTGCTCAACGCGAGACAGTTCGGTGATCTGCCCACGCTCGATTTTGAACTGGCGACGGCACGAATGGCGGCCGGATTCTATCGCGAGGCGGCAGAAACGCTGAAACGCAACTTCGTCGTCAATCAGGACGGCTTGATCGAAACGTATCTCGGCAACCGCGTTCTCGCGGACGCTCAGTCGTTCACCGAATTGCTTTCGCTCGAACGGCGTGCGCTGATCTACAATCGCGAAGCCGCTGACAATCCGGAATCGACACGTAGACTGAAAGCTTTGCTCGATCTCTACCAAAAACTTGAAAAGGACGAGACCGCCGAAGCGGACCTGACAAAGGCCGTCGATGAGTTTGTCAGCGGAAGCGATGCGGGCAGACTTCATCGGCAGCTGTTCACGGCCAATCGCCTGCTTCAGAAAAAAAAGGCGCTGCCGAAGGTCGCTGAAATCCTGCAGGCGGCGGTTAGCGGCGTCGACAACGCGCTTTCGGTTCCGAACCCGACAGCCGCTGTTTTGGCTGACGAACTGTACGACAGTCGGCAATACTTTATCGCGCGATCGCAGGTCGTTTCGATCAACGAACTGCCGAAGCAAAAGCTCTCGGCCATCCTTCGCGGCCGGATCGAGGAACTTGCCGGTTGGGCGTTCATCAATCAGGACAATTCGGCGCAGGCGATCATCCGGTTCAAACGCGCACTGACCGTTCTGCCCGAAAAAAGCGCGTGGTGGCGATCAACCTGGAAACGGCTCGGATCAGCTTACATCGCCGAAGGCAAAGAACCTGAAGCGCTCGACGCATTCATCAAATCATACGATCGCGACCAGCCGAACAAAGAGGAACGTACATACATCGCGGATCTCTGGATCAAGGTGAACGGCAAGATCGACGGTCTCGACGGACGCATCGGACCGGATCCGTTCGCGCCGACCGTCGCGCAGGTTGAACCGACGCCCGAGGCCGTCAAACTTCCTCAGGACCTGCCTCTCGCGAGTCCGACGGCGACACCCGAAGTGACGCCGAGTCCGACTCAGGTAACAGTTGAAGCGACGCCGACGCCGGAAATGACCCCGAATCCGAGTCCGAGTCCTGAATTGACGCCGAGTCCAAGCCCTGAGACCGTCGAAGCGACGCCGACTCCGACACCTGAGTCGAGCCCGGCACCGAAACCTTTGTTTGATCCGATCATCATCGTCGTTGGCAAGACGCCGGAGAAATCGCCGACGCCCAGCCCGGAGCCGACACCGGAATCAACACCGACGCCGACACCAGATCCGACTCCGACACCAAAAGAGGCGGAGCCAACACCGGAACCGACAGTCGAGCCGACACCGACACCTGACAAAACTCCGGTCCCGTCCGACGAAACCGTCGCTGCCAATACGCAGACACCGACTCCTGATCAAAACGGCGAAACCCGGCCGCGCGTCGTGACGCAGGAGCCGTGCACGATCGTGCTCAGCCAGGAGAATCTTTCGATCGTCGCCGGCGGCGGAAATATCGGGATTCTTGTCGGATTCGACGACGACCGCAACGATCCCGCGCAGATCAAGGCCGTTTCGAACAGCCCGCAGGATGTCGAAGCGACGGCTGATCCGGCGATCGGTTTCAGTTCACGGCGCGTCTTTTTTGCGATCAGATCGAAGAGCGAAAAGACCGGCGTATTTACGATTTCGTTTGAAGCCGCATGCGGCAAAAAAGAAGCTCAGATCCGAGTCAGATGAACACAGAGAACGCAGAATTCCGCAGCGGTTACGTAGCGCTGATCGGCCGGCCGAACGCCGGAAAATCGACGATCCTCAACCGCCTTGTCGGCGAAAAGATCGCGGCCGTTTCGAACAAACCGCAAACGACGCGCTATCGGATTCAGGGAATCGTCACCAATGATGCCGGTCAGGTCGTTTTTGTCGACACGCCGGGCGTCCACAAGCCCGGATACTTGCTCAACCGACGGATGATGTCCGCGGTTCACGACGCGATCCTGTCGGTCGATCTCATCGTGTTGATGCGCGACGCGACCGTTTCGACCGGAAACGGCGACAAATTCGTACTCGATCTGGTCAAGAATTCGGGCAAGAAAGCAATTCTGATCCTCAACAAGATTGACAAGATCAAAGACAAGAACGAGCTGCTGCCGCTGATTGAAAAATATTCGGCGGAACATGAGTTCGCGGCGATTGTGCCGGTTTCGGCGCTGCGCGGCCAGGCGGTCGAAGCGGTGTTAGGCGAGATCATCAAGAATCTGCCGGTCGCGCCGGCGATCTTCGACGAAGACGAAATGACCGACCAGCCCGTCCGCGCGATCGTCGCGGAGATGGTCCGAGAAAAGATCCTCAGCTCGACCGGCGAGGAAATTCCGTACGTGACGGCTGTCGTGACGGAGATGTTTGACGAATCCGATCCGAATCTGCCGAAGATCTTCTGCGCGATCTATGTTGAACGGGCGTCGCAGAAAAAGATAATCATCGGCAAACAAGGCGCGAAGATCCGCGATATCGGAACGCGCGCCCGCGCCGACATCGAACAGTTCCTCGGCAAACAGGTTTTTCTCAAGCTGTTCGTCAAAGTCGTCGAAGACTGGCGCAACCAAGAGCGGCGGCTCGATGAGATCGGGATCAAGGACTAATCCGTCAAATACGATGAAAAATCAATCGGTTCAATGGTTTGCGGCCTCGGTTGCGGCACTTCCGGAGGCCGCCGAAGCGGTCGAATACGCGCTCAATTCGCTCGAAGCGGTCGGCACCGAAATTAACAACCTCGGACCCGATCGGTCGTTGGTGCTGACGATCGTCGGTTATTTCAACGAGCTTCCGGCGGAATCTGCGATCGAGGAAGAACTTGCGAACGCGATCGCGATTTACGGGCTCGATGTCGATTCGGCTCATTTCGAAGGCGTTCGCGAGGTTGAAAACGAAGACTGGCTCGCCGAATGGAAGAAGCATTGGAAACCGACGTCAAGCGCAAAATTCGTCATTGCGCCGACCTGGGAAACGGTCGATGAGCCGGACAAAATCGTGATCCGGATCGAACCGTCGATGGCGTTTGGAACCGGCACGCACGAAACGACCCGGTTGTGCCTCAAGGCTATCGAGGAAAAATACGAACCGGGCGATTCGTTCTTCGACGTCGGGACCGGAACCGGAATCCTATCGATCGCGGTCGCAAAACTGAACGACGCACCGGTCCGGATTCTGGCCTGCGATACCGATGAAGATTCGATCAAGATCGCCAATGAAAACGGGAGCCTCAACGATACTCCGGAGATCGAATTCTATGTCGGATCGATCACTGACGGCTCTCCGGAATTTGACGTCGTCTGCGCGAACGTGACACTGGACGTGATCGTGCCGATGCTCCCGCAATTGCGGGCAAAGGCAGGCAAGATGTTGATTCTTTCGGGAATTCTCGGCGAACAGGAAACGGCGATCCGCGATGCGCTCAGGCAATTCGGCGTCGATGATCCGGAAATTGAATCGCTCGGAGAATGGATCAGCGTCATCGTCAAATAGTAGTTTGACAATCGTCCTTCTGCGGAAAATGCCGCTTTTCGCCTCAACGGAAACGTACTGTCACCGGATCCATTCCCCGTGGCTGCCTCAAAGCCTTGTCTGAGCAAAAAAACATTTGACCGCGAATCACGCCAAAATACGCGAATCAGATTTCGCGTTTTCGAAATAGTCGCGGGATCGCACCTACATCAATTCGCACATTGACGGCAATTGATTTACAGCTCACCCGGCGGCAGGATCTCTGCCGATATCATCGCACCGTCGGTAAATTTCGCGTTTTTGACGTGTTTTGCGGGCACAATCTCTTCTCCTCCCACAAATCGAACTCCCGTACACTCAAATAAACTTGACAATAACACACTCAACTCTTATACTCGGTTACGGCTCACAAAAAGAGCTTTTATTATTGGCAATAATTCTTATTTGGGAGATTAGAGATGAGCAAGATAATCGGAATTGACTTGGGTACGACAAACTCCGTCGTGGCGGTCATGGAAGGCGGCGAGCCGGTCGTGATCACGAATGAGGAAGGCGGACGCACAACGCCGTCGGTCGTCGCGTTCACGAAAGACGGGAACCGTCTGGTCGGACAGGTTGCAAAGCGTCAGGCGGTGACGAATCCCGAAAATACACTTTACTCGGTGAAACGCTTCATGGGTCGCC
Source organism: Pyrinomonadaceae bacterium (assembly GCA_044229875.1). Lineage (GTDB taxonomy): Bacteria > Acidobacteriota > Blastocatellia > Pyrinomonadales > Pyrinomonadaceae > JAFDVJ01. Next base: position 6,020 of record JBGASE010000121.1, read on the forward strand.
GTTTTGAAGAAGTCTCGGGCGAGATCAAGCAGGTGCCGTTCAAAGTCGAACGCGCCGGCAACGGCGATGTCCGGATCGATGCTCAAGGCAAACATTACAGCCCGCCGGAAATTTCAGCGATGGTTCTTCAGAAGCTGAAGAAGGCCGCTGAAGACTATCTCGGCGCGAAGGTCGACAAGGCCGTGATCACCGTTCCCGCATACTTCAACGACGCTCAGCGCCAGGCGACGAAAGACGCCGGCAAGATCGCCGGACTCGAAGTCATGCGAATCGTCAACGAACCGACGGCCGCCGCGCTCGCCTACGGACTCGACAAGAAAAAAGATGAAACGATCGCCGTTTTCGACTTCGGTGGCGGAACGTTCGATATTTCGATCCTTGAAGTCGGCGAAGGCGTCGTCGAAGTCAAATCGACCAACGGCGACACTCATCTCGGCGGCGACGATGTCGACGAAGCGTTGATCAAGTGGATCATTGACGAATTCAAGAAAGATCAGGGAATCGATCTAACGTCCGACAAAATGGCGCTCCAGCGTCTCAAGGAAGCCGCTGAAAAGGCGAAAGTCGAGCTCTCAAGCGCGATGGAAACCGAGATCAACCTGCCGTTCATTACGGCCGATCAGTCGGGCCCGAAACATCTTGTCCTGAAACTGACGCGGACCAAGTTCGAAGCGCTTGTCGAGTCTCTTCTGAATCGCCTGATGCCGCCGGTTGAACAGGCACTCAAAGACGCCGGCCTCGAAAAAGGACAGATCGACGAAGTCGTTCTCGTCGGCGGATCGACGAGAATTCCGAAAGTTCAGGAATTGGTCAAAGGCTTTTTCGGCAAAGAACCGAACAAATCGGTGAATCCGGACGAAGTTGTCGCACTCGGTGCGGCCGTTCAGGCCGCGGTTCTCGGCGGTGAAAAGACCGACATTCTGTTGCTCGACGTAACGCCGCTGTCGCTCGGAATCGAAACGCTCGGCGGAGTCATGACGCAGATGATTTCGCGCAACACGACGATCCCGACGCGCAAGTCTGAGATTTTTTCGACGGCGTCCGACAATCAGACGTCGGTCGAGGTTCACGTTCTTCAGGGCGAGCGCCCGATGGCGGGCGACAACAAAACGCTTGGCAAGTTCCATCTCGTTGGCATTCCGCCGGCACCGCGCGGCGTTCCGCAGGTCGAAGTGACGTTTGATATCGACGCCAACGGCATCGTCAACGTTTCGGCCAAAGACGTCGGGACGGGTCGCGAGCAGAAGATCACGATCACGGCTTCGAGCGGTTTGTCGAAGGATGAGATCGATAAGATGATGAAGGATGCCGAGGCGCATGCCGGTGAAGACACCAAGCGCAAGGAAGCCATCGAAGCGCGCAACCGGCTTGACGGGCTTGTCTATTCGGTTGAAAAGTCGTTCAGCGAGAACAAAGACAAACTCGACGCGGCCGGTGCCGGTGAGATTGAAGCCGCGATCGCGGAATCGAAAACGGCGCTCGGCGGTGAAGATGCTGATGCGATGAACAATGCGTTCGAACGTCTTCAGGCAGCGTCGCACAAACTGGCGGAAGTTCTCTATAGCCAGGCCGGCGCCGCCGGCGCTCCGACCGAAGAGCAGGCTTCATCAGCGACCGCGGGCGGCGGCGATTCGACGGCGGCGGCCGATGACAATGTGATCGACGCCGAATACGTCGATGTCGATGAAGAGAAGAAGTAAGGCCCGTTCATCACCGCCCGCGACGCGCGGCGGAATGATTCAAACGGCAGCCTGAAAACGAATCAGCCGTTTGCCTGTAACACGTTGCAGGCGACGGCTGTTTTTGGGATACTCAGACGATTTTGGAATTTGGATTTCGGATTTTGGATTGAGCATCAGCCGATCCCGTTCGAAAACCGGCGGTCGGAAATCCGAAATCGAAAATCTAACATCTAAAATCGAACGGTGGCTAACAAGAACTACTACGACATTCTCGGCGTAAAAAAGGACGCAAAGGCAGACGATATCAAGAAATCGTATCGGCGCCTGGCGCGTAAATTTCATCCTGACGTCAATCCGAACGACAAATCGGCCGAGGACAAGTTCAAGGAGGTTCAGGAAGCCTACGACATCCTTTCGGACGAGAAAAAGCGCAAGGTTTTCGACCGCTTCGGTTACTACAACGACAATCTTGATCCCGATTCACCGTTCGGCACCGGCGCCGGAGCGGGCGGCGCCGGCGCCGGATTCGACTTTTCCGGATTTACATGGGACACGGCGCAATCGGGATCGTCCTCGGGTTCGGGCGGATTCCGCGATATTTTCTCGGACCTGTTCGGCGGCGGCAGCAGCGCCAAGCGCGAACCCGAACCGCCGAAACCGCTTCCGAAAAAGGGCCGCGACATCGAAATTCCATTGGCGCTGAGCTTTGAAGAGTCGTTCAACGGTTTGATGACGAACATCACCGTCAATCGATCCGAGCAATGCACACGCTGTATGGGCGCCGGCGACACGGGCGGACCGGTCGTCGCCTGCACGACGTGCAAAGGCACCGGACAGGTCGTCAAAACCGGTGGTCGGCTTCAGTTTTCGCAGGCCTGCGGCGATTGCGAGGGCAGCGGTCGGCGACGTCAGCCGTGTTCGCTCTGCAACGGCAAGGGCGTGACACCGAAGTCCGAACAGGTGAAGATCCGGATTCCGGCCGGCGTCGACACCGGATCGCGTGTCCGAATCCCGAAAAAAGGCCACGGCGGCCGTCTCGGCGCGGAACCCGGCGACTTGTTCATCCTCACGAACGTCGGTCAGCATCGGCACTTTAACCGTAAGGGCGACAACATTTACGTGACGATTCCGATCACGGTTCCGGAAGCCGTGCTCGGCACCAAGATCGAAGTTCCGACGGTCGAAGGCCGCGCTCAGCTCAAAATTCCGCCGGGCACCGAATCCGGGCAGAAATTCAGGCTCCGCGAACGCGGTTTTCCGTCGCTCCGAAATCCAAGCCTTCGCGGCGACCAGTTTGTCGAAGTCCAGATCAAACTCCCGCGGATCATCAGCGAGGAGACAAAAGAGATCCTGAAGCAGTTTGAAAAATCGAATCCGGAAAACCCAAGAAAAGCGTTGGGATTGGAATAGATTTTGGAACTTGGATTTTTGATCTTGGATTTTTGATCTTGGATCTTGGGTCTTGGGTCTTGGATCTTGGGTTTTTGATCTTGGATTTTTGATCTTGGATTTTTGATCTTGGATCTTGGGTCTTGGATCTTGGATTTTTGATCTTGGATCTTGGGTCTTGGGTCTTGGATCTTGGATTTTTGATCTTGGATCTTGGGTCTTGGATCTTGGATCTTGGGTTTTTGATCTTGGATCTTGATCCTTAATTTTTGAATCTTGATTCTTGAATCCTGACCCTGGAATCTTGGAATTCTGGAATCTTGGAATCTGACGTCTGACATCTGACGTCTGACGTCTGACGGCATCTGACGTCTGACCCTAACCATGAAGAAGAAGATCAAAACTTACACGATCAGCGCGGTGGCGGAGCTTTATGAGATCCATCCGCAGACGCTGCGTCTTTATGAACGCGAGGGACTTCTTCAACCGTCGCGTTCGGAAGGCAACACGCGGCTCTATACCGATCCCGATCTTGAACGACTTGAGGTCATCCTTTCCCTGACCCGCGAATTGGGCGTCAACCTCGCCGGTGTCGAGATCATCCTCAACATGCGCGAGAAAATGGACGCGATGCAGCGCGAATTCGAGCGGTTTTTCGACTACCTGCGAACGCACGCCAACGAGTTTTCGCACCAGGTTGAATCGATCACCGAGACCGAGGCGCTGATCCCGATTTCGCGTCGCGGATTTTCGGTCAAACGCTTTCGCGACGACGACCAGTCGTAACCGTATCGTTACCTCCGAACAATTGCATCCGCGCGCGTTTTGCGCCAAAATAACCCGTTCCAAAAATTGCCCCGATCCGATTCTGTAGGAGTTTGTTATATGAAAATCATCCGCGGCCTATTCGTGCCGATCCTTTTCACACTTATCGTTTCACTCTCTGTCTTTGCCCAGGATCTTGACGACGTCACAATCACCGGACGCGTCACCGATTCGAACGGCGCACCCGTTGTCGGCGCGACCGTCGCCGCGACCGTAACGACCACCGGTGTCGCGCGCACCGTCGTCACCAACGAGGACGGACGGTACCGCTTCATCGAATTGCCGCCCGGAATCTACTCGATCAAGACGACGATGCAGGGTTTTGCACCGCAGGACAAAACGAATCTGACGGCGATTGCCGGCCAGAACTTTCAGATCGATTTCACGCTCCAGCCGGCGGGTGTTGCCGCCGAACAGATCATCACACTTGAGGGCGACAATGAACCGGTCGTCGACACGACCCGGACGATCGTCGGCGGAACGATCAACGAAAAGCAGATCGAAGAGATCCCGAACGTTTCGCGCAACGCGCTCGATCTGGTGCTGACGCTCGGCGGAACTTCCGAGGAACAGCTTTCAACGTCGGGCCTTGCGGACGACCGGAACGCGAATCCGCGCACAGCGCCGCTCGAACAAGGAAACTTTTCGATCGGTGGCGGAACCGCGTACTCAAACAACATTACGATCGATGGGCTAGACAACAATGACGATCGCTCGTCGCGCGACCGATTCCAGCCGTCGCTCGAAGCGGTCGCCGAAGTTCAGGTCATCCAGAACCAGTTTTCGGCCGAGTACGGCCGCGCGTCGGGCGGTCGCGTGAACCTGCGGACGCGCGCCGGGGGCAAT
>JBGASE010000295.1:0-2308 GCA_044229875.1 Pyrinomonadaceae bacterium
ATCCTGAAGCTCAAGCCGGAACTCGCACCGATCAAGGTCGCCGTGCTTCCGTTGGCCAAAAACAAGCCCGAAATCGTGGCGATGGCGAAATCGTTGAAAAAGGAACTTTTGCCGTCGATGCGTACCGTTTACGACGATACAGGCGGGATCGGTAAACTTTATGCGCGTCAGGACGAGATTGGAACGCCGTTCTGCGTCACCGTCGATCATGAATCTCTCGAGGACAACGCCGTCACCGTCCGCGACCGCGACACGTGGTCACAGGAACGCGTCGGTGTCGATGTGTTGAAGGAATATTTGCGAACGCGGCTCGAATCCTGAGCCGTAACAACAGTTTGGGCGCGAAGTCGCGGAAATATCGAACGCGGGCCGTCGCGCCGCTTCGAGGATCGCCGCGCTTCGCGCTTTGCTCATTAATCGATGAACGAGTTGCCGGACAAAATCATCAGACTTGCTAAAATCATCCGCGATTCCGGTGGGCGGGCGATGCTCGTCGGCGGCTGCGTGCGCGACGAACTGATGGGGCTCGAGCCTAAGGATTTCGATCTTGAAGTTTACGGCGTCGAGCCGGCAAGGCTTCGTGAACTGCTCGATTCATTCGGTCGCGTCGATGCAGTCGGCGAGGCGTTCACCGTCTACAAGCTCGGCGGCGATCTCGATGTCGCGCTCCCGCGTCGTGATCGCAAGGTCGGACGCGGGCATCGCGGGTTCGTGGTTGAAGGCGATCCGGCGATGTCGTTTGAAGAGGCCGCGCGACGACGCGATTTCACGATCAACTCGATCATGAAAGATCCGTTGACCGGCGAGATCGTCGATCCCTTCGACGGACGTGCCGACGTCGCCGGCAAACTGTTAAAAGCGGTCGACCCGGCGACGTTTGCCGAAGACAGTCTTCGCGTACTCCGGGCGGCGCAGTTCGCGGCGCGATTCGGCTTTACGGTCGATCCGGGAACAGCTGAGATCTGCCGCTCAATCGATCTCTCCGATCTCCCGAAAGAGCGGATTTGGGGCGAGCTCGAAAAGCTTTTGCTAAAATCCGCGGCGCCTTCGATCGGTCTCGGGCTGTATTACGAGCTCGGCATCGCCGATAAGCTGTTTCCCGAACTTGTTTCGCTCGTCGGCGTGCCGCAGGAACCGGAATGGCACCCGGAGGGAGATGTCGATGTCCACACGCTGATGGTTGTTGACGAGGCCCGAAAGCTGATCGACGATCTCGACTTCGCGCAACGGGTCACGGTTATGCTCGGGGCGCTTTGTCACGATTTCGGCAAGCCCGAAACGACGGAATTCCGCGACGGACGAATTCGGTCGATCGCTCATGACGAAGCCGGTGTCGAACCGACCGTCGCGTTCCTCGACCGGCTTGGAATTCACACTTTCGACGGCTTCGACGTCCGGCATCAGGTGATCCAGATCGTCCGGTTTCATCTGACGCCCGGGATGTTTTTTAAAAATCCGCCGGGTGACGGCGCATTCCGCCGGCTTGCGCGAAAAGTTGATCTCGATCTGCTTTATCGGGTCGCAAAGGCGGACAGTCTCGGGCGGAATCCTGAATGGCTCACCGTCGAAAAGCGCTTCGACGCGGCCGCGCAGGAATGGTTCATCGGCCGGGTCCGCGATTTGAAGGTTGAACATGAAGCGCCGCGTCCGATCCTGCTCGGGCGGCACCTGATCGAGTTCGGACTTGTTCCGTCGCCGCTGTTCAGGCTGATTCTCGACAAGGTTTACGAACGCCAGCTCGACGGTTCGGTTGTCGATCTCGAATCTGCCCGCGAATATGCAAGGACGCTGATCGAAGGCGAATGACATCGTTGCAGACTCAGCCGACGGCGTTGATCGGATTCGCAACCTGTGAAAACGGTTTGGAATTTGAGATTCGCAATTAATCCGGTCCTAAACGTCGTTTTCGGGGATAAGAAGGATTGTAGATTGTCCGTTTCCCGATACGCGAATCGGACAATCCCAGCCCCATCCGTTTAGGTTCCGATTCAGGAAATTCTGAGATCTGAGATTTGAAATTTGAAATGCCTCGATCTCAGATTTCGAATTTCAAATTTCAAAAGGTTCTTTGCCCGTGATTCGACAAATCCAACGAATGTTGGGGGATTTTGCTTCGATTTCAGGCGATCGTGCGCCAACGCTGAGCATGTTCGTCAAGACCGAACAACCTTTCGACCAAATTCCAAAAGTACCCAAAAAACCAAGCGAAGGGGTTCATTCTGATTCCGCTCTCTTCAGTCCGTCCAACGCAGCATTTCAGATACACCGATGATCAATCGAAAACGTCGGGGACAGCATTGATTCGAAG
>JBGASE010000296.1:0-2306 GCA_044229875.1 Pyrinomonadaceae bacterium
TCACAAACGATGCTTGCAGGCCACTTTTTATTATGCATAATTTTTTATGATTTGTCATCATAATTACAACGATGTTTGTACACGTTTAACCGAAGATCGATTCCAGAAAAATGATCAAATAGCTCCGCGCTTTATCATTGACTGTGAAAAGTAATAAACTTGTCTGCAGGCCAAACGATTTGGAGCAACTATGAAAGCTGTTTTGACGGTTTCGGAATCAAGGATCGACGGTTTGAGGCTTTTGCACCGAGGCAAGGTCCGCGATGTTTATGAGGTTGATGAAAAGCGGTTGCTGCTGGTCGCGTCCGATCGGATCTCGGCATTCGACTGCATTCTGCCGACAGCAATACCAAATAAGGGCAAAATACTCACTCAGATCTCAGAGTTTTGGTTTGGCAAGCTGTCGTCGATCGTACCTAATCATCTTTTGACTACCGACATATCGCAGATGCCCGAACCGATAAGAGACCATTCAGATCTTGCCGGCCGCTCATCGCTGGTACGCAAGACCGAGGTATTTCCGGTCGAATGCGTGGTCCGCGGCTATCTCGAGGGATCGGGTTGGAAGGATTATCTGGCGACCGGCAAGGTCTGCGGGTACAGCCTTCCGCCGGGACTGAAACAATGTGACCGTCTGCTCGAGCCGCTGTTCACGCCTGCAACAAAGGCCGCAGCCGGCCATGATGAGAATATTACCGGCCTTGAATTCAAGGATATCGTCGGCCCGGAAACCGCGGCATTCCTCAAGTCAACGTCGCTTGCACTTTACAAAACCGCCGCCGCTTACGCATTGACAAAGGGCATCATCATAGCCGACACGAAATTCGAATTCGGCACGGACTCGAACGGCAGGATCCTGCTTATTGACGAGGTCCTGACTCCCGACTCTTCCAGATTCTGGGAAGCCGACAAATACGAACCCGGACATGCTCAGGTCTCATTCGATAAACAGTTCGTCCGCGAATATCTCGAAACCCTAGACTGGGACAAGACACCTCCGGCCCCCGAACTCCCTGACGAGATCGTGGCAAAGACCGTCGCTAAATACGCAGAAGCCTATCGAAGACTGACAGAATAAGTTTGCCGTTCTTTCCGGGATCGAAAGCCGGTCGCCGGAGAGTCCTGGTTGAGTAATACTAGCGGCGGGTGTTGGTGGTTGCCTCGCATTTCGCGATCGATCTCCGCAGTTCATCCGCTTTGACCGCGGCAACCGGCATCATTTGCCCTTTTGCCTGCAGATCGGTCCAAACGGAAAGAGCCTGTTCATACCAGACTTTTGCGTCCTGGAAGCGCTTGCCTTTTAGATAAAGATCGCCGATATTTTCATAATTTTCACCTCGTTTGTCCGGTGACTGGGCGAGAAGCTGCGGGCTTTCAAGAATTTCCGCGGAGCGGATGTAGTTTTCAATTGCCGTCTGATCGCTTCCATCGAGGCTAAAAACATCGCCTGCCGACAAATACGAGAGAGCCAGATCGCGTCGAAGATCAATGTCTTCCGGACTCGCATCGGCGTGCTGCTGTAAGATATTCAATCCGTGACGGACATTTTCAATAGCCCTTTCCCGATCGTTCAGTTTTGCCCGAATAGCACCGAGATGAACAAAATATAAACCTAATTCGGACGAATACTGGACATTCTGCGGGTCCGCCGCCGCGATTTCCTTTTGAATTTCAACAGCGCGGAGCTGGCCTTTCAATCCATCTGAAAGGTTACCCAATTTCTCGAGGTCCGTGGAAACACGGTCGTTGATAAGTGCCACATCGCGTTTGAGATTTGCCTTTTGAGGTTCCGCTGACGACAGTTCGGACCATATGTCCAATGTTTTACGATGGTTTTCGAGCGCGGTCTGCCATTCTTCTTTCGCCGCCGCAATATCGCCGATCTTCGCGAGTGCACTTCCCAGTCCACGTCGATACTTTGGTACGTTGGGCGCTATAGTGACGGTCTCCTGAAACTTTTCCAGTGCAAGTCGGAAGTTTTCCAGTGCACCGTCCAGATCAAACTTTCTTGATAACGCCTGTCCGATTCGGTGTCTGGCACGTGCGACCTCGTAGCGATCTTCGACGGTTCCGTTGGCGGCGGCCTCCGATTCCGCGTGGATAGTGAAGCTTTGTTGATATGCTTTCAGAGCCCGGTCGTACTCGCCTATTCGCCACAACATATCGCCAGACGACTCATAGCTTTTTGCCAGATCGCGTCGCATGACGATGTTTTGCGGATCGTCGGCGACGAGCTTTTCGCGAATTTCGAGTGATTTTTGATAGCTCGCGGTCGCTCCTTTTATGTTTCCCAAATTCCCCATATA
>JBGASE010000297.1:0-2285 GCA_044229875.1 Pyrinomonadaceae bacterium
GATGAAGTTTCCACAGGAACGGATACTTATGGCCGAAGCGATGGAACCAGTACTGAAGAACATCGTCGACAAGGAGATAGCCGACGGTGCCGACAAGCAGATTCGACTGCGCGAGGTAGTTTTGAAACTCGGGAATCGTCGCGCTGCCGGCAAGATATGAGCCGAACACGATCGCCGGTTTAATAGCGAACGAGAGCACCACAAATCCGCCGGCCTCCTGGATCCAATCGGACAAAGTGCGGCGCGTCGCGGTCAAGAACCCGGCGGCCGTTTCAATTCCGCAAAAAAAGACTACAATTGCAAGAACGATAAACGAATCGATATTGTCGACCCCAAAAAGCGGCTCATTCATGTACGATGATCCCGAAAAAAGGCGTGGAAAAAGGCGCTTTGCTAAAAAACCGATCCACCCCCCGACAAATCGAATTTTACCAAAACGCCTGCCGCTCGGTTTACCGAACGGTTGAACAAAATTATGCTACCACTGGTAACACATGTCGAGGAAAGTTGTGAACACAAACAATCTCACTGACGAGGCGGAAAAATCCGAACCGTCACCGCGCGGACGGCAAGCCGTCATCGACGCAATTCTAAAGGCGACCTCCGAACTTCTCTTGAAATTCGGGCCGTCTGAGATCTCCGTTCGGGCGATCGCCGAGCGGGCCGGCGTCAAGCACCCGATGATCTACCGGCATTTCGGATCGAAGGACGCACTGATCAAGGCCGTCCACATGCGTGAGATTCACGGAATTGGCGACGATGTCGCCGGAATTGAATCGATAAGCGGCAACGTCGGGCGCTTCCTCTCGGCTTTCGAGAAGAACCGTTGGCGTCAGATCGCGTTAGCTCGGGCGATGATCGACGGCATTGATCCCCGCCAACTGCAAACCAGGTTTCCGGTGATGGAGCAATTCCTGCGGATGATCGAAGGCAAACTTTCTGAATCCGGCAGCGCAACCGACCCGAAAGTTTTCACCGCAGTGCTGAGCGCGGCGGCGATGGGCTGGATGCTCTACGGGCCGCTCATCTCGACCGCCACCGGGCTCGACGAACTCAGTCCCGAACGACAACGTGATTCGATCGTCGCGATGCTCGAGAAGATCATCGAGTCGACGAAATAGATCAAAATCTGTAAACGACCGAATTGCAGTGCATTCCGGCACCGACCGACGCCATCACCGCGATCTGGTCGGGCTTGATCGAGTAACCCGGAAGATTCCCCTTCCTGATCAGATCGAGCATCGTCGGGATCGTCGCCACCGACGTGTTTCCGAGAAACTGAATCGTCATCGGCAATTTGCCTTCGAAAATCACCGGGTCGAGTCCGAACGATTCGGCAAGGTTCGCCGCCAGCGCCTGAACAAGTTTGTCGTTCGCCTGGTGAAACAGGAAGATGTCGACGTCCTCAGGTTTGAGGCCGGCTTTGTCGAGCGATTTCGCGATCACTTTCGGCACCCAGGTCGTCGCGTACCGGTAAACCTCTTTCCCGTTCATTTTGAACCAGCAAACGCCGTCAAGCTCCGGATTGTTCGATTTCCCAAGATAGATGTTGGCGATGTCCTTCTGCGCGTGCGAGAACGTTGCGTGGGCGATGACGCCCGGCGCATCGCTTTCCGAAATCACGGCCGCGCCGCAGCCGTCGGCGAGAATCATCGAGTCGAGATCGTGCGGATCAAGCAGGCGCGACGCGATCTCGATTCCGACCACAAGAACATTCTTCGCATCGCCCGACGCGATCGCCTGATGCGCCTGAATCAGTGCCTGAAGCCAGCCGGGACACGCGAACAAAAGATCGTAGGCGAAACATTCGTGATTTGAGATGCCGAGCGCGTTCTTGAGATACGCGGCCATGTTCGGCACGGTGTGAAACGCCTTTTCGCCGATCACCATGTTGCCAGCGTTATGAGCGACGATGATGCCGTCGATGCATTCCGGATCGATCCCGGCGTCGTCGATCGCGATCCGTGCGGCGTCCGTCATCAAAGGCCTCGAATCCTGATCGAACGGAACGTATCGGCGTTCACGAATTCCGGTGATGGCCTCAAGTTTTGCCGCCATCTCGTGCCCCCGCCGCTCAAGCCGCACACCGTTTTTGTCATAAAAAACGCGGTCGCCGAACGCCTCGTTCGAAACGACGAGTTCAGGAATAACGCTGCCGGTACCACTGATAAAAGACATATTGGATTTTGGATTTCGGATTTTGGATTTCGGATTTTCCGTTGGAGTTACGCCTTCAGGCGTGAAACCGTTTGAGTTACGCCTTCAGGCGTGAAACCGTTTGAGTT
>JBGASE010000122.1:0-17192 GCA_044229875.1 Pyrinomonadaceae bacterium
AAACGGCGCATTCAGCCAACGGCAGTTCGGGCAGACGGGCGACATTGTGTCGCCGTCATCGGTACAACCGTAATCGTTCTCTCTTTTTTCACCCGGAGCCCGAAGCGCAAACGGTGACGTTTGGCTTCGGGCTTTTTTCAATTTGCTGACATGAAACTAATCCTGACGTTTGATTCCGGATCATTCTCCGGCCAGAACTTCGAACTGACCGCCGGTGCGTTGACGATCGGCCGCGGCGAGGCATGCTCGATACGGTTTGATCCGATGACCGAGCGCGTGATGTCGAAACAGCACTGCGCGATCGAACTCCGCTCGGACGGCTTTTACATCGTCGATCTTAAAAGCACCAACGGAACGTTCGTCAACGGTGAACGGATCGAAACGATCAAACTCAACCAGGGAGACTCCGTACAGTTCGGCAAAAACGGCACGGTCGGCCGCATCGCGATCATCGAAACAGACATCGAGAGCGCGCCGACGATCGTCGCGCCGACACCGTTTCCGGCGCAGGCTACGGTTGCATATCCGGCGGCAACCGTCGCCGCGACGGCTGACCCCGTGACGGGCCAATTTTCCGGATTTCCGCCGCCAGTACAAGGACTTCGCAACACGATTTCGAATTTCAGTCTCGGCAGCATGCCGCGCGAATACGTTCCGGAACCCGAGAAAAGCAATCCGCTGATGGTTATCGGACTTGCCGTGATCATTATCGGAAGCTTGATTTCGCTTCTTCTGGTCGTCCTGATAACGATCCTCTCGGTCGGCCCGCTAACGGCGATCGTCGCAACCTTCGTCGCGTTTGCGCCGGTGATCTTCTATTTGATCCCGTTCGTGCTCATCGACCGGTATGACCCGGAACCATTGTGGCTGCTGGCGATCGCATTTGCCTGGGGCGGGCTGGTTTCGATCGCGTTTTCATTTTTCGCGAATACGATCGTCGGGATCGGGGCGGCGGTTGCCGTCAACCCTGAATTCGGCGACAACGTGATGGCCGTCGTTGCCGCGCCGATATTTGAAGAGGCTTCGAAGGGACTCGGCGTTCTCTTTATCCTTTGGTTTTTCAGAAAGTATTTTGACGACATTCTCGACGGAATCGTTTTTGCCGGCATCGTGGGCCTCGGGTTCGCGACGGTTGAGAACATCCTGTATTATGGCCGCGCGATAAACGGCGGCGGCGTTGTCGCGCTCGCGTTCCTGTTTGTCCTGCGCGGTGTTCTTTCGCCATTTGCCCATGCGACATTCACATCGATGACGGGGATCGGATGCGGTATCGCCCGTGAATCGCACAACAAGATAGTCAAGTTTGTAATGCCTGTCGTCGGATACGCATTTGCGGTGATGCTCCACGCGTTGTGGAACGGTCTGGCGACATTCGCGATGCGGATTCTTGTCCAGTTGAACATCGGTTGGCTCTGCGATTGGCTTCAGGGGCTCGAGGGTCTGTGCGCCTTCCTGATCGCGTATGCCGTGCTTCAGATTCCGCTTTTCGTCGCGTTCATCGCGTTTACGGGCTACATTCTGGTGAGGCAGAACCGTCTCTTGAAGGAAATGCTTGCGATCGACATCGCCCGCGGTCTGCTGCCGCAGGAACATGCCGATTACGCGACATCGATCCTGCGTTCAACCGTCTGGAGGTTTTCGGGGATCGGATCCGGAAAGTTCGGCGCCCGGACCAAATACTTACGGACGATCGGGAAACTGGGTCTTTCGTACTGGCACATCCAGCGCGCGACCGAGGCTCAGGGCCAGACCGCCAGTTTCCAGCAGAATCCGATTCTCAGGAGCGAGATGCTACGCTGGCGCGAAAAGGTCTGAGACCAAGCGGAACCCTGCACGAATGAGGTGGCGCGATCGATGGGGATTCAGTCTGACCTCGTATTTGAAGTCGACCCGCTCAATGACCAAGTTTCTGATCACGGAATCGTGCCAGGGAAACTTGTTAAATCGCTCGGCAATCACACTTTTCTTGTCCATTCTCGTTGAGCAAAAAAACGGCTACGCCGTCGAGACGACCGAGACTTGATATGCTCATCCGCGGGGAGATTTTTCGGTGACTATTCGTCCTTCGGAGCGATCCGGTCCCGGAAACTCGCCGCTCGAAAACCGCAATCCAAAATCCAGAATCGAAAATCCAAAATCGAGCGACCTAATAAGCCCGAGCGAAAACGACGCGCTTGGCGGACGGTTTGCCCGAAAATACGCAGACGCCGGCTTCTTCGACAGAGTTGAACGGGATGCAGCGGATCGTCGCCTTTGTTTCGGCCTTGATCGCTTCTTCCGTTTCGCCGGTACCGTCCCAGTGGGCGAGCAGAAATCCGCCGTCCTCGATCTTCGCCGTGAAATCTTCCCAACTGTCGACGACTACCGTATTCGCCTCACGGAACGCGAGCGCCTTCCGGTAAATTTGCGCCTGAATCTCGTCAAGCAGATCGGCGACGTAACCGGCGATTCCGTCGATCGGACGGGATTCCTTCGTCAGAGTATCGCGCCGCGCGACCTCAATCGTTCCGGCTTCAAGATCGCGGAGTCCGATCGCGAGCCGGACCGGAACGCCCTTTAGTTCATATTCGGCGAATTTCCAGCCCGATCTCTGCTTATCGTCGGTATCGAACTTGACCGTAACTCCTTTTGATTTGAGCTCGGCGATGATCGGATCGATCGTCTCGGCGATTCGTGCCAGTTCTTCGTCGGTCTTGAAGATCGGGATGATGACAACCTGGATCGGCGCAAGTTTCGGCGGCAGCACCAGTCCGTTATCGTCCGAGTGTGCCATCACGAGCGCGCCCATCATCCGCGTCGAAAGCCCCCAACTGGTCGCCCACGCATACTCGAGCTTTCCTTCCTTACTGGTAAACTGAACGTCAAAACTCTTCGCAAAATTCTGGCCGAGAAAATGAGACGTTCCCGCTTGTAGTGCTTTTCCGTCCTGCATCATCGCTTCGATACAAAGCGTGTCCTCGGCACCGGCAAAACGTTCGTTCGCGGTTTTGCTCCCCTGAACAACGGGCAATGCCATCCATTCTTCGGCGAACGTCGCATAAACGCCGAGCATGCGTTCGGTTTCTTCGACCGCTTCTTCGCGAGTTGCATGCGCGGTATGCCCTTCCTGCCAGAGAAATTCAGCCGTCCGCAGGAAAAGTCGCGTCCGCATTTCCCAACGAACGACGTTGCACCACTGGTTGATCAGGATCGGAAGATCGCGATATGACTGGATCCAATTCCGGTAAGTGTTCCAGATCACCGTTTCGCTCGTCGGCCGGACGATCAGCTCTTCCTCAAGTTTCGCGTTTTCATCAACGACAAGACCTTTGCCGTCGGGATTCGACTTCAACCGATAATGCGTGACCACAGCGCATTCTTTCGCAAAGCCTTCGGCGTGTTCCTCTTCCTTCTCTAGAAACGACTTCGGGACGAACAGAGGAAAGTAGGCGTTCTGATGCCCGGTTTCCTTGAACATGTCGTCGAGCGCGCGCTGCATTTTCTCCCAGATCGCAAAACCATACGGCTTGATGACCATGCAACCGCGGACCGCGGAGTTTTCAGCAAGGTCTGCGCGTTTGACAAGTTCGTTGTACCACTCTGAATAATTTTCGCTGCGTTTCGGTAATCCTTTGCTCATATTGTCGGTTGCGGCGAGTCCGCCGAAATAGGAAATGATACGTGAAAAGGCGGAAAGAAACAATTCCGATCCGGCTCGAATTCGGGCCGTCGCGGGTGATATCCGCGCGGTCAGTTATGGTAATTTATAGTTTATGAGCGGAGTCAAAATCGACTTTCAAAATACGGAGACCGCGTTTGCTGACAAATCAGACTCGGAACTTAAGGAACGGTACCGCCTGTTCAAACTGATGAGCTCACCGAAGCTCGTTGCGATCGGAACCAGATTGACGAATTTCGCGCTTTCGATCGGCTTGCCGATCGGGGGCCTGATCAAAGGCACGGTCTTCGAGGTCTTCTGCGGCGGCGAGAACATCAAGGAATGCGACCGGACGATCCGTAAATTGTCAGACTCGAAGATCGGCACGATCCTCGACTATTCGGTTGAAGGCAAATCGGAAGAAGAGGATTTTGAAAGGACAAAAGATGAGATTCTCGCGACCATCCGGCGTGCAAAGAACGATCCGGCAATCCCCTTTTCGGTTTTCAAGGTGACCGGAATTGCGCCGCTCGGAACGCTCGAGAAGGTCAGCGCCGGAATCGAACTGCCCGAGAAGAGCCGACTGAAGTGGGAGCGGATTCAGGACCGGGTCGCCGAAATCTGCGGCCTCGCGGCATCGATCGGCCAACCGATCTTTATCGATGCCGAGGAAACATGGATCCAGAATGCGATCGACCGCCTGGCGGCCGACATGATGGCACTTCACAATCGCGAACGCGTGCTTATTTTCACGACGATCCAGTTTTATCGGGCGGACGCGCTCGAACTTCTTAAGGAACAGCATCAAAAAGCGGTCGAGAACGGTTATCTGTACGGAATCAAACTCGTCCGCGGCGCGTATATGGAAAAGGAACGCGAACGCGCCCCTCGCCGATCCAATCGGACAAGGAATCGACCGATCGCTGTTACGATGCCGGGATCGCTTACTGCCTCGACAACATTGAGACGCTGGCATTCATCGCCGCGACGCACAATGAGGAAAGTACAAGGCAATTGACGGCAGAACTCGAACGCCGGAGTATTTCAAAGGACCACCCGAACATCTATTTTTCCCAACTGCTGGGAATGAGCGACAATCTCTCGTATGTTTTGTCGGACCACGGCTACAACGTTTCAAAGTATGTCCCGTACGGGCCGGTTCGCGACTCGGTTCCGTACCTCATTCGCCGGGCACAGGAGAACACCGCCGTCATGGGGCAGGTGTCGCGTGAGCTCGATCTGATAAAACAGGAACTCAAGCGGCGCGGAATTTCGTAGAACGTTTTATGTATTGCCCCAATTGCGGTTCCAGAAATCAATTCGTCAATTCCTATTGCCGAAACTGCGGCGGTTTTCTCCCCGATTTCGAAAAGCTCGCCGAAAATCGTATCACTCCGCAACAGCACCTGACGGTGAACAGCGTGCTTGGCGGGATGACGGCCGTTGTCAGCGCCGCACTCGCGATCGCGCTCTACTGGAATTTTTTGGGACGCGAAGACACGCATTTTCTGATCTATCTGACGGCGGGGTTTCTGACCGCGATCTTCTTCTGGCAGGTGCAGGTGATTTGGCGCAACGTGATCCTGAAACGCCATCTGCCAGAGCGTGGGGCGATTCCGTCGGTTGAAAGCGAGCCGAAACAAATGAATCCGGGAGATCCGGACGCGTTCATCCCTGCCGATCGGGTCCGCGAAACGAATCGCGAACTCGCGGGGCAACCGATCCGAAAATCACCGCAGACCAAGTAAAAGCCTGATCGAACGATCGCTCGGCGATATCATTTCCCTTCGCCATCCTTCAACGATCTCGATTTCGTCCGGCGACAAATCACCGGCCGTCAGCCGCGACGTCTGGGTCGCCTCGAAGGCGCGATCCGTGAGCGCAGCATGTTCGATCGCGACCGTCAGCGCCGATGGATCCTGAAGCCCCAGTTCGGCCGATTCGATATCGGCGTAAAGCTCATTGAAAGCCCGCAAATGCCAAATCCTCGCACCCGAATCGCCGTCGATCGCCAAAAGCTTCAACAGCCCGTAACCGCTTTCGATCTGAAAAATAAGGAAATCGCCTGCCTGAAACGCTTGTGACATAGGTCAAGATTAGCAATTCGGACGGCATTCGAAAAGCGACCGGCCGCCGAACGCGATGTTATACTCTGCGGTAATATGGACTACACAAAAATGCTTGAAATCGCGATCGAAGAAGCGCGAACCGGACTGACCGAAGGCGGCGTCCCGATCGGCGCCGCATTATTTGACGGCGACGGCAACTTGCTCGGACGCGGCCACAATAGACGCGTTCAGGAAGGTGACCCATCGATCCATGGCGAAACGGACGCATTTCGAAAGGCCGGCCGCCAGCGTAGCTACAAACAAACGATCATGGTCACGACGCTGGCGCCGTGTTGGTATTGTTCGGGGTTGATACGGCAATTCGGTATCGGAACGGTCGTTGTCGGAGAGTCGCGGACGTTCCAGGGCGGAATCGAATGGCTGAAAGATTTGGGAGTCAATGTCGTCGACCTCGATTCGGACGAATGCGCGGAAATGCTCCGTCAGTTCATTGCCGAAAAACCCGAGATCTGGTTTGAAGATATCGGCGAGGATTAGTAGTCGTTTGCCGCCACGATGAACGCTTCGAAGTTGCGCCGCATTTCGACGATCGAATCGCCGCCGAATTTTTCGCGCATCGCATTTGCCAGGACGATCGCCATCATCGCCTCTCCGATGACTCCGGCGGCCGGAACGGCGGTGATGTCGGAACGCTCGAACGCCGCCAGTTCTTCGGATTTTGAGTCGATATCGACGGAACGCAACGCTTTTCGAAGGGTCGCGATCGGTTTAAGATAGCCGCGTACGCGCAGTTCCTCGCCGTTCGTGATTCCGCCTTCAAGGCCTCCGGCTCGATTGGTCGGCCGCGAAAACCTGCCGTCGGTGTAAAGTATTTCGTCATGCACCTCTGAACCGCGCCGTCCCGCATTAAGCACTCCGTCGCCGATCTCGACCGCCTTGACCGCCTGAATCGACATGATCGCCTGTGCCAGCCGCCCGTCGAGTTTCTCGCGCCAACTGGTGTGCGAACCGAGACCGACCGGCAGGTTTCGGGTGACGACTTCAAAGATCCCGCCGAGCGTGTCGCCGTAATCCTTTGCGGAATCGATCGCTGATTTCATCTCGGCCTCGATCGCCGGATCCGCGCAGTTGAGGATCGAATCGCGGGAAATCGCGCCGATTTCCTCCCAGGTTGCGATCAACGGTTGAGGTGGAACATCGCCGAGCTTTGCGACGTGGCTCCGGATATCGACACCGAATGCCGAGAGGAGCTGCCGCGCGATCGCCCCGCAGGCGACCCTTGACGCAGTTTCACGCGCCGAAGCGCGTTCGAGAATATCCCGCAGGTCGCGGGTCGCAAATTTCTGTCCGCCTGGAAGATCGGCGTGACCTGGCCGCGGCCGTTTGACGATCCGCGGATTCTTCATCTCGGTCCCGACCTGTTCCGACGACATGACATCGGTCCAGTGAATGAAGTCCCGGTTCTCGATCATGATCGCAATCGGCGAGCCGAGGGTCTTTCCGTGACGGACGCCCGCGAGTATCTCGACACGGTCGGTTTCGATCTTCATCCGACCGCCGCGGCCGTATCCCTGCTGGCGTCGCCAAAGTTCATGATTGATCACGTCCGTATCGATCTCAAGTCCGGCCGGAACGCCCTCGACGATCGATACGAGCGCTTTTCCATGGGATTCGCCCGAGGTTGTGAATCTGAAGTTCATAATTTGCTTGCCGCCCTGCGCATCAGCGGGCGAATAACGATCAGAAAAACGCTGAGCAAAATCAGCACGCCGCCGATAAGCGTTTGAAAATCAAGCTTTTCCCCAAAAAAGCTGCCGACATAAACCGCGATCAGTGGCGTTACGAATGCAATCATCATCGCCTTGGTGACATCGATTTTAGACAAAAGCCAATAGTAAAGCCAAAACGCCAGAATCGATCCGACAACTGCCAGGTAAACAACGCAGATGACCGCAAGAGCCGTCCAGCGGAACGCAATCGGATTCCCTTCCCGCCAGAGCCCGACGGCCCACAGCGGCAAGTGACCGACAAGCATTTGCAGAAATACCAATGCGGCCGGATGAAACGACAGTCCGCGGGCCTTTGTCAGAACGCTTGCGTATGACGCTCCGAATGCGCCGACGACGACTGCCAGACTACCCAAAAACGCCATTTCGCCGTTGAGACTCAGCTGTTCTCTGAAGATCAGAGCGACGCCGAGCATACCGAGCGCGATCGAGAACACTTTGATACCGGTGATCTGTTCGCCGACGTAGAATCGGGCGAGAAGAAGCCCAAATGCCGGAATCGTTGCCTGCAGAACGGCAGCCAGCCCCGAACTGATAAACTGTTCGCCCCAGAACAAAAGACCGTAATTGAGGAAGAATTGAAGGGTTCCGGTAACCGCCAGAAACTTCCAGTGTTGCCTGATCGACGGAATTTCGATCCTTGAAATCATCAGCAGCGGATAAAGGATCAGACATGCAACCGAAAACCTCATCGCCGCGAACGAAACCGGCGGAATGAAATCGAGCCCGAGTTTGATAAAGATCCAGGTTGAGCCCCAAACAACACAGAGTCCGAGCCATACGAGTAACGGCTTCATTCGGTCGTCTCCAGAATTCGCTCCATCATGATATTGGTTCGCTTGTACGGAACCGCCGGATCGAGCGGAATTTCGACGAACCCGTGTTTCCGGTAAAGATTGATCGCCGGAATCAGTTTCGTATTTGACAACAGGAACACCCGGCGCTTGCCGGCGGCCCGTGCGTGATCGAGACATGCGACGATCAGCTCATCGCCGATACCTTGTCCGCGAAATTTGTCGGCCACCGCCATCTTGGCGAGTTCAAACGAGTCACCTTCATTGATCAAAGCGACCGTTCCGCAGTACTCGTCATCGATCTTTGCAAAGAAAATCTCGCCGCCAGCGTCGATGATCTCGCGTTGCGGATTGCCGAGAACTTTGCGGTCCTGATCTTCAATCTCGAAATACTGCTCGATCCAATCGAAATTAAGATTTGCGAAAATCTCTGTCTCGGAACGATTGAATGTTTCGATCCGGATCCTGCCGCGCTCTTCGTATTCGGCCAGCGCACGAGCCATGAACCCGCTTTCGGTTACTCGCTGCTCAAGCGCCGACAGAAACCGGACTGCATCGACATCGTCGAGCATCTTCTTCAGTCCGGCGGTGCCGGCAATCCAAACACGTTCGAACTTCGGCATCGATTCGACCGCTTTCTGCGTCAGCTTCAAATGCCGTTTACGGCTGTCCGAACTGACGCGTGCCTCTTCAACATATCCGGCCGCGATCATCCTGTTGACGATCGAAATCACCGATGGGTGGGCGAAGCCGATTCGATCCGCGATCTCGGTGACCGTGAACGGACCTTGATGTTCAAGCAGTTTGAAGATTACGAACCAGTTCGGTTCGATGTCCATTCCAAGACTGCGATAAAGCCGGCGCCCGTCATGCAGCATCGCATCGCTGACGCGTTTGAGCCGTGTCACAAAAGCCAATACCCCAAGTTCCTTTAGAAAATCGTTTTCGGAAATCATAACAAGTAGTGCACTACGTATCGTAGTTCATTGGGTTATGATCCGCAACTATCCGAACGAATAAAAACTCAGGCAGGATTCGCCTTGCCGGACGATGCGCCATCTGCGCAGATCGCCGCAGGCATCAGGCAGAACGGTCTTCGAATGGTGTTCGGCAATGAACAGGCCGTTGTCGATATCGAGAATGGATTCTGAATTGGCGATCGCATGGATCACCGGGAAATGGTCGTGTGAATACGGCGGGTCGAAAAAGATGATCTGCCACGGTTCAGGAACGGGCCGGCCGAGAAAATTCTCCGCCGACGCGCAAACAACGTCGGAAGCCGGTTCCGGAATGCCAAGAAGGTCGAGGTTTTGTTCGATCAAAGCGCAGGCGCGACGTGATTTGTCGATAAATCCTGCAAATGCGGCGCCGCGTGAAATTGCCTCGATCCCGATTGCGCCCGTCCCGGCGCATAAATCCAAAAATCGCGTCCCAGAATCAATCTGAGGCGCGATAATGTTGAACAAGGTCTCACGCAGCCTGTCGGAGGTCGGCCGTGTCCGATCGCCGGGCGGGCTCTTGAGTATTCTTCCGCGAAATTCGCCGGCAATAACTCTCATCGATCTATGTCAGACCCGTTCGAAGAAACTGACGGCGTTCTCGCCCTGGACCACGACCCGCCAGCGCCGAAGCACGCCGAGACGTTCAGGCAAAAAGACCTCGGATGCATGTTCGACGACCAGCGTTCCGCCCTTTGTCAACGACGCTCCGCGGCTGAGATAGTTGAGCTCGGCGTCGAAATTGGTCCCCCTTGGCGGATGAAAGCAGACAACGTCCCAAAACCGGCGCCGTTTCGACATTTTCATCAGGAACGGAATCACTTCCATCTCAACTACTTCGCCGTGGCCGGTCTTGATCTCAAGCGTTTCCATGTTTTTGCGGATAAAGCTGCACATTTTCGACGACCGCTCGACGAACGTTGAAATGATCGCTCCCCGTGAAATCGCTTCAAGTCCCATCGTGCCGGCTCCGGCATAAAGATCGAGGAAACGGCGTGCGCGAATCCGTCTGAATAGAATCTTAAACAACGTATCCCGGATCCGCCGTGAACTGACGGCCATCCGCGGCGACAACGAATTTGCAAAATACTTTCCCCGCAACCGGCCGTCGGTGATCTGCAGATCCGAAACGATTTTTACTTTCGGGGCATCCTTCCAGGCCGGTCCCGGTTTTCCCTTTGGCGCAAACTTGTCTCTTCCCGGAGGCCTGTCGCCACGCGGCGCAAACCTTCCGTCGGGACGTTTTCCGAATCGATTATCACGCGGGCCGCTCCCTTCACGCGGCGGGAACCGATCGCCCCGGGGTTGAAATCCTGTATCGCGGTTTTGCTGTCGTGGGTATCCGTAAGTTCGTTCGCCACCTTTTCTGAAACCCTTGCTTCTGTCTGTATTTCTGCTCGGTGTGCGTCGTTGGTTTTCCATTTCCTTTCCTTCGAATAATGAGAGAGTCTGACCCTTTCCAAAGACAGGTATAGCCATTTTGATGAGCAAACGGCGAAACGCAGTTACACGTCAGCCGTTCGGCTCAGCCTTTGAATCTCTATTTTCTTGCCCTCCACGGGCGATTTTTTCTAATCGAAACAGTCGGAAGTTCTTTAGCTTCTATGATTTTACCGAAAAAAAATTGTTTTTCAACCAATTTCTTCGGCGGTTGCCTTTTTATCCTACGCCGCCGAGTCGGAAACGCGGATCATCGGAGACGATTCGTTGAAGTTCTCGCGCTTCGGCCGTTTGGTTCGAGGCATCAGCCCAACGATCCGCCTCGCGCTTCGCTTCTTCAAGTATCGAGACGTCGCGGATAATGTCCGCGATCCGGAATGTCTGAACGCCGGCCTGTCTGACGCCGAGAATTTCGCCCTGTCCGCGGATCGCCAGATCCTTTTCCGCGATCTTGAATCCGTCCGACGTTTCTTCCATTATCCCAAGCCTTTCCTTTGCGTCCGCCGTCTGTTTGTCATCAGTCAGCAAGACACAATATGACTGATCGGCACCGCGCCCGACGCGGCCGCGGAGCTGATGAAGCTGGGAAAGCCCGAACCGTTCAGCGTGTTCAATTATCATCAGACTTGCGTTCGGCACATCGACTCCGACCTCAATGACTGTCGTCGAAACCAAAATATCCGTTTCGCCGGCAACAAACGCGGCCATCGCCGCCTCCTTTTCGGCCGCCTTCATCTTACCGTGCAGAAGTCCGACCGAAAAAGACCGGAAATCCTTCTCTCGAAGATGGTCGTACATCTGGGTCGCCGCCTTGAGATCAGACTTTTCGGACTCTTGAACCAAGGGATAAACGACGTAAACCTGATGCCCGAGCCGGAGTTCGCGTTCGATCCCCCGATACACTCCCGCTCGCTGATCTTCGCCGACAACGACCGTTTTGACCGGAGTCCGTCCGGGCGGAAGTTCGTCGATAACGGATACATCAAGATCGCCGTAAACAGTCATCGCGAGCGATCTCGGAATCGGTGTCGCGGTCATCACCAGCACGTCAGGATTCAATCCTCGCGATCGAAGTTCGGCACGCTGCATGACGCCGAACCGATGTTGCTCGTCGATAACGACGAGTCCGAGATTTGCGAATCCGACGCCGTCCTGGATCACCGCGTGCGTGCCGATCAGCGCATGAATCTCGCCGTTCTCGAGCTTTTCCCGAATCTCCCGCTTGCGCGCAGCCCGGACGCTCCCGGTCAAAAGCTCAGTCCGGACACCGATCGCCCCAAAAAGCCGAGCGGCATTCCGGGCATGCTGTTCGGCTAAGATCTCCGTCGGCGCCATCAGAACGGTTTGGAATCCGCTCAGAATTGCGGCATACATCGCCATGAACGCGACGATCGTTTTGCCGCTTCCGACATCGCCTTGAAGAAGTCTGTTCATCGGTCGGTCGCCGGCCATTTCCTTGATAATCGTGTCGCTGACGCGAAGCTGGGCGTTGGTCAGCTGAAACGGAGCCAACGATCGGATCGCTTTTAGACTTGCGGGATCGGCGTTGATCCGGACGAGTTTCGGTTCGTGTTCGCGCTGACTCCGCCGAAGCGCCAGTCCGAACGAAAGCCAGAAGAATTCCTCGAAGATCAATCGACGTTGAGCCGGACTTCGGAAACGCTGATATTCGTAAAAGCGCGCATCGGGCGGCGGAAAATGAACCGTCGCGACTGCTTCGGCACGTTCCGCCAGCGAACGTTCGATCCGCGTTTGCTCAGGCAGCAGATCCCTCACCGATCCGCGATCCAGATTTTCAAGCACGCAGTAAATAATCTCGCGAAGACGTTTTGTCAGAAACGGGCCGAGCTTTCTGTATACCGGAACGATCCGGGCGTTATGAACCATCGACAGCGACGGGTTCGACGCATCGTTTTCCAGATCCTCAACAAATGCGTCTTGTTCCGGATCGTCAGACGAAGGCAGAATCTCGAGCTCGTCAGGCTTATTGACGCGAAGCGCAAACGTGCCGCGGCGGCTGTCCCATTCCCACTGTCCGAAGGCGACGAAGCGAACTCCGCGGCTGAAGCGCTTTTGATAAAAGTCAATAATCCGGGGCGCGGCTTTGCCCGAGATGAACCACCAGATGACTACCGGTTTCTGTCGCCGTTCGGCGTCGGCGGCATTTATTTCAAAGATAAAGAGCGGCGGAGCCTTTGCCGACCGGTTGCGTCCGACACGGTACCCGCCGGATACCCTGACGTAAAGTTCGACCGAAGCTTCATGGTTCGACGAGAGTTTGTCGATCGGGACATAATTCGACCGATCCTCATAGCGCGCCGGGAAATAGCTGAGCAGATCCTCGACCGTAACCGTATCGATGTCGGTCTTGAAGGCGATCGAAGCAACGGCTGCGGCAAGTTTTCGCGAGGTGATCTGGCTGAGTTCCAACTCCGGGAACTCAAAAAGCGAGGTCAACGATGTGTTGAATTTGAGTTTCATAGAGATTCCTCGACCCGATGAGGTGGGTCCGTCTGATTTATGTTTTCGAAACGATCAGGTATCGAGGCTGAACGGATTGAAGTCAGTTTCCCGATCGTAATAATCTTCGTTCTCGGCCCGCTTGAGAAATCCGACAATGAGGTATGTCACCGGCGTTGCGACGACTTCCCAAAGTACCTTGATGAAGTAGTTCCCGATCATAACACTAACGAGCTGTTCGTTCGACCAAACCCCATAAAATGCGATCGGATAGAAGATCAGCGAGTCCGCGACCTCGCCGGCGATCGTCGAGGCGATCGTACGGACGAACAGGAGCCGGCCCGACATCCATAGCTTGATCTTCGCCAAAACAAAGGAGTTGACGAATTCGCCGAGCCAGAACGCCGACAACGACGCGAGAACGATCCGCGGCGTCTGACCGAAGATCATCTCGATCGCTGACTGACGCGACGGATCCATCGTTGAAGCCGACGGTAGCCAGGTCACAGCGAGTGACATCAGCGATGCAAAAATCAGTGCCGCAAATCCGGCCCAGATCACCTTGCGCGACCGCGCATAACCGTAAACCTCGGTCAGAATATCGCCGAACAAATAGCTGATCGGAAAAAACAATACACCGGCACCGTAAATGTACTCACCGTAAAACGGCAGATTGACGTATGAAACCTTGTGGACGCCGATCAGATTCGAACAGAGAAGAACCGTGACGAACGCCGCCATGATCAGGTCGTAATACCGGTAGTTGCGTTTTTGCATATCAGCGTCCGATGTCGTGGCGGAACTGCATTCCGTTCCAGGAAATATCGTTGACCGCTTGATAGGCGCGGTCGAGAGCCTCAGCCAGATCCGGGCCGACCGCGGTCACATTCAGCACTCGGCCACCGGCGGTCAGAAAATGGCCTCGATCGTCGACCGTCGTCCCGGCATGAAAAATCCTGACGTCCTGATGGCGTTCCGCGAGATCGACACCGTAAATCAGATCTCCCTTCTGCGGTGCTGAAGGATAGCCCCGCGAAGCAAGAACGACACACGCCGAGCTCCGGCCCGACCAGCTCATATCGATGTCATCGAGCGTACCTTCGGACATCGCCAGCGAAACAGACGCAAAATCAGTTTCGAGCAACGGCAGCAGGACCTGAGTTTCGGGATCGCCGAATCGAACGTTGTATTCCAGAACCCGGGGGCCATCCGGCGTCATCATCACGCCGACAAAGAGAATGCCGGAAAACGGAAAGCCTTCTGACCTGCACCCGTCAAGCGTCCGCTGAAAGACGTTTGCCTCGAGAAAGGCGAGATCCTCAGTTGACAGCAGCGACCGATCGCAAACCGTTCCCATTCCGCCCGTATTCGGGCCGGTATCTCCGTCTCCTAATCGTTTGTGGTCCCGAACGGGGGGCATTACCGAAAATCCGCGCCCATCACAGAACGCGAGGAGCGATACTTCGCGTCCGGTGAGTTTCTCTTCCAATACTATCGAATTCGCGGCTTCAGCGCCGGCGATGTCGACCAGTTCGAGCAATGCAGCAAGTCCTTCTGATCGAGACTCACAGACGACAACTCCCTTACCGGCGGCAAGCCCGTCTGCCTTAACTACAACCGGTGCAGACTCATCGCCAAAGGTGCCGGATTCAAGAATCGCGATCGCCTCGCCGACAGAATCGGCAACGCGGTACATCGCCGTCGGAATCCGATGACGGAGGACGATACCGGCCGCCAGCGCCGTTTCGCCGCCGACGAACGTCAGGTCGATCCCTTCGATTGCGGCAAAGGATGCGAGCGAATCAATTTCACTCGGCCCGATCGGAACACAATCCGCGACCGCAGCGATTCCGGCGTTGCCGTCGGCGCAGTAAAGGGCGCTCACCTGCGGGCTTCGCGCAAACGCGTCGCAGATTGCATGTTCGCGGCCGCCGCCGCCTACCACAAGAACTCTCATACTCTCAGAATCCGAATCAAAAACTCACTTGACAGCGAATTGCATAAGTTATAATTTCATCAAAGATTCGGTGGATTTTCGGGATACAGTTTGACTCAATCAGACCGCAGATTCAAACCGATTCAGCCTGATTCGTGATTCGTTCGCAGATGTAACGGACAACGGTCGGGAATGCGTATAAGGGAGGGAGAATGTCTCCGCAATTCGGTTCGGAAAATCCGATTCGCGACCAGGCCGGTGACGAGACGGGCGAATTTCAGGACACTGAGATCGACTGTATCGACTGCGGGCACCCCTTCGTTTGGTCTGCCGGCGAACAGCTTTTTTTCCGCGACAAGAATCTTCGAAACCCTCCGAAGCGCTGTAAGAACTGCAAGAAAGCGAAGAATGAACGGTTGGCGGCGATCACCGCTGCCCAAAATGCCGGCATCAAACAGCGAATTGAGGTCGCCGTCCACTGCGCACGTTGCAGTTCATATACGACGGTTCCCTTCTATCCGTCGCAGGGCCGGCCGGTTCTATGTCGAAGCTGTTTCCTTGAGCAAAATCCTGGCCTCATCGGATCGGATTCCTGATCTCATAAACAAAAACCGGAAAAAAGCCTATTTATTTCAGAACAGGCAACTCAGAGTGTCGGGCCGGCCTCGTCCGCATAGCGATCGTTTTGCGCCTCGATACCCGAACTTGAGTTTCGTGATTTAAAAAGAAAACAGGGCGATGTCTCCCACACCATCGCCCCTAGGTCACAAGTCCTCACCCCTCGTGACCAATGCTCACCGGGGAGGCGAGCAATTAAAATTTTACACAAGATAAATTATTTTGCAACCGCGCCGAAAACAAATATTCTCCGTCGCCGGTCCTGAGATTCTTATTGGTCGGCACCATCCGCAACAATGATTCCACCGACAAAATAGCTTGCGGTTGCGCCAACTCCGCGGCACGAAATGCTGTATTCACCTGTGTCGGCATCGGTGTCGATCTGAACCGAAACATCGGTAATGAACACGGTGCGCGACATCTCTGTCCGGTCGGTAACAGCCGTTTCACTGAAGACGCGCGCCAACAGCGGCTCCCGGCTCAACAGAACGGACCTATCCGGGCCATAAGTAGACAAAGTATATGATCGCCCGCGGTTTAGAAATATCGGCGACGACGCATACTGGCCGCCAAGTCCGAAGCGGGAACACGGAATATCGCCGACCGGCGCCGGAAATTTCCGCTCGACCTGAACCGTCCTGCTTAAGCCGACAAAGACCAGACCAAAATCGGCCGATGAAAAGCCGTTCTCGCGACTGGAAGAGGTCTGCCCGAACAATCGGTAAGTTCCTTTCAGCAATCCATCGAGAACAAACTCGCCGTCCTTATTTGCTTCGGTTCCGCGAATCACCTTTCCGGAATCGGCGTCCTCAATCCAAACGGTTGCTTCGGGTGCGGGACGTCCGTCCGACTGCGTTAGTCTGCCCGCGATCGACGACCGCAATTCAGTGTCATAAAGCGCCGCAGCCGCCATCCGATCATCCGAAGCCAAACTTCGCTTTGAAATCTGCGTGATTCCAAACAAACCGTTCCGCGCTTGCCGCGAATACATCGTCGACCCGACAACCGGACTGTGTTCAAGTCCGAGAAGATGTCCGATTTCATGCGTCAGCGTCGACTGCAAATCGAACGTGCCGATCGAACCGTCGGTTGAAAATTGATGCCACGGATTGAGGACAATATCGGCTTCGGTTACTTCGCCCCGCCGTCCATGAAAAACACGTGCAATGGCCGGGGTCTCCGAATCGGCGGTCCCGATCGCCATCAGATTCTCAGGAACGGGAGCGATCGTGATGAGATTGATTCCTTCACCCGACCGGCCCGGCGGGCTGATCGCCTGACGGTCAGAGATATGAAACCGGAACTGAACGCCCGTCGCGGCGGACCACGAATCAAAGCTTCGTGTCAGTGCGCCCCATATGTCGCTATCGGAACGAATGCCATGACGATCAAGAAACAGCGAGTTCGAAATCTCGATCCGAATCTCACGGCGTTTCCATCCGTCGGGGAACTG
>JBGASE010000123.1:0-11928 GCA_044229875.1 Pyrinomonadaceae bacterium
TCTTTCGCCAATCATTTTGCCAGATGTCGACCTGAACCAGGGCGCCGTGAAGTTTGTCGAGATTGCCGGTCAGGATTTTGAGCGCCTCGGTCGTCTGGATCGCCGAAATGCTCGCGATGATCGGTTGGATGACGCCGGCCGTGTCGCACGTCGGCGCGCTCCCGGCAGCGGGAATCTCCTCGAAAATGCAGCGCAGGCACGGCGATGATCCGGGCCTGATCGTCATCGTCGTGCCGTACCCGGCGACGGCCGCACCGTAGATCCAGTTCTTGCCGAGTTTGACGGCCGCATCGTTGAGCAGGTAACGGATCTGGAAGTTGTCGGTCCCGTCGATCGCGAGATCGACGTCGGCGAGCATCGATTCGATGTTCGAATGATCGATGTCGGCGACGACGGCGTCGATTTCAACATCGGAATTTATTGCCGCGAGCCTTTTTCCGGCGGCGACCGCTTTCGGCGTCCGGTCAAACGCGTCGGCTTCGACATAGAGCGTTTGCCGCTGAAGGTTCGAGAATTCGACGAAATCGCGATCGACGACGCGGACGTACCCGACGCCGGCCCGGACAAGGGTTTCGGCATGCGCCGTTCCGAGAGCGCCGGCACCGACGACAAGCACGCGCGACCCGGCGAGCCGTCGCTGGCCTTCGGCTCCGATCTCGCGGAACAGGATTTGTCGGCTATATCTTTCAGTCATTTTCAGTCAAAGATCCGGCGCAGAAAATCGCCGAGCGGTGAACCGGTTTCGCGGAACTGATCGCCGCCGAACCGGGCTTCGCGCATCGCCGCGATCCGTTCACGGTCGTTGAGTTCGCGGCGTTTGTCGTCGAGTTGGCGCTTTTCTTTCTCACGCTGTCGGTCGATTCCGCCGTTTCTGACAAATTCAACGATCTTCGGAAGTTCATCGGCATCGAACCAAACGCCGTGCTCGCGGCAGGTGTCGACAATCACGCCGCTCGAACGCGCAAAATTGCTGCGGTTCATCAGCGATCCGCAATTCGGACACGGCACGTATTTTATCTCGGTGACCGGCGGATGGGTTCGCGGCGGTATGACGGCGAGCACCGCCGCCTGTTTCTCCTGCTCGGCGCAGACGCGTTCGAAGGTCGGCCGGTCGATCCATATCCCGTCGCATCGTTCGCATTGGCCGAGCACCAGTCCGGCGGCCGAAATCGCTCCGAGTCCAGCGTCGCAGCGCGGACACTTTCCGGGATCGCTGTCGCTCTCGGCCACGGCGACGACGTTTTCGCCGCAATGCGTGCAGTGTTTCGCGCCGACAAACATCAGCCCGAGACATTTCGGACACGCTTCGGTCTTGAGCCGCGTGCCGCAAAATCGGCAGAATGCGCTGTCGGACGTGACGTTGCCGCCGCAGTTCGGACAATTCAAGGCTTCGATCTTCATCGCAATTTATTAAGTGCCGCGTTTCTCATCGCATCTTCCGCGTCGCACCCGCCGGTCCAGATCACCTGTTGACGCACCGCCTGGGCGATCAGCATTTCAAATCCGCCGACAGTCTTGACGCCAAGTGTTTCTGCATCACGCAGGAACCGGGTTCTGAAGGGATTATAAACGAGATCGTACGCGAGATGCGCGTGTTTGAGCATTTCGAGCGGAACGGGCGACAATTCGGCGAGGTCGCCGGTCGTGCCGAGCGGCGTCGCGTTGACGATGATCTCGTAGGCGCCGTCGGCGACACCGGCGCGGCAGCCGAAGTCACCGGCGAGCGCGCTCGCATGATCTTGGTTCCGCGCGATCACCGTCACGGCGGCGCGACGTTCCGCGAGCGCATGGACGCACGCCCGCGACGCGCCGCCGGCGCCAAAGACCGCGACGCGCGTTCCGGCCAGCTCGACGCCTCGCGCGAGAAGCGGCGCTATGAAGCCGTCGGCATCGGTATTGAACCCGGTCAGTCTGCCGTCGCGGATCCGGATCGTGTTGACGGCACCGATCCGCACGGCCGATTCGTCAAGATCGTCGAGATATCCGATCACCGATTGCTTGTGCGGGATCGTGACCGCGAATCCGTGCAGGTTGAGATCGGTTTCGCGCGTTCGCCGAGCGACGAGCCGGTTGAAAAACGCGCTCAGATCGCGTACCTGAAACGGAACGAAGACGGCGTTCCGGGCGGCCGCCGCGAACGCCGCGGTGTGGATGAACGGCGACATCGAATAACCGGTGTTGCCGCCGATGATTCCGTAAACCTCCGTTTTGCGGTCTAAGCGTTCGATCCGATAAGTGTCGCGGAGTTCGCCGGCGGCGATTTGTCCCGGTGCGGCTTCAAGCCCGGAACCGGCCGACGCGTAGGTCAACGGCGCGCCCCGCGACCCTGCGAGCACGCGTGTCCATTTTCCGGCTTCGCCCATTGCGATCGGAACGACCGGCCGTCCGTCGCCCATCGCTTCAAACGGTTTCCAGATCGCGAGCGCGTCCGACGCGTCATCGGCCGCGATCGCGATCTTAACAATGTCGCAGCCCGAAGTAATGATCGAACGTATTTTTTCGGAGAGTTCGGCGTCCGACGGGCGCGGGCCGAAGTAGTGATGCGACCGGATCGTTTTTTCAAAGCTGGCCGGCCGTATTTCAAGATCCGACTCAAGATCGCACCAGTCGGCAACGCGCGGCGCAAATTCCCAAAACTCGCGGCGCTCGGTTTCTGTCAATTCGCGGTGACCGCCCTGGCCGCCGTTGGCCGGGCGAAATGTCGCCAGAATCCGGCCGTTGAACGATCGCCTGAAATCGGTCAGCAACGCAATGAGCGGGTCACGTTCGATCGCGTCGAGATGATCGAAACGGATCTCGATGACATCGGCCACAGACTTCGCTGCGGCAAGCCGGAGTCCAAGTTCTTCGATCGTCGCGGCCATCACCGAAACGCAGATCAGCGGCTTCAAACTGTGATCAGATTCGCTCATCGGCGTTCATTCGGTCTTGCGCGTCGGCAATTCGAGGACGACGCTGACGGCGGCGACGAGACAGGCGATGACGGCGACGGCGCATGAAACGACGATCAGCGTCGTCCCGCTTTGTTTGACGGCAATCGCGGTCGCGGCCCAGGCGATGGCGAGCGGATAAAGATGGGATGAAAGCGCGATGCGGACGGCGACGCCGAGCGCAGCGGCGACGAACACGAGGAGCGATCCGAACCAGATCTGCTGTCCGACGGCGATGTCGTTTGCGACCAGAACGATCGTCAGATTGACGAGCGTCGCGGCCGTCACCCAGCCGGCGTAGATTCCGAACGGCGCTTTCACAAGCCAGTAATCGGCGGCCGATTCGGTTCTGATCAACGTCGAATTGATGGTGATCAGCGACGCGGCGAGCGCGGCGATGAGCACAAGGCATGCGATCAGCCATTCATGATGCCAGGCGTAAAGCCAGGAACAATTGAGGACGCAGGTAACGAGATACAGCGTCCGAACCGGTTTGAGCCGTCCGGAATTCCGCGGCAGCGCCTGATAGATGCTGAAAGCGATCATCCCGAGATAGATCAGGCTCCAGATCGCGAAGGCGTAGCCGGCCGGCGTGATCCGCGTCGGATACTTGTCTGAAACGAAGTTGGTCGCGACGCCGCCGAGCACGCCGGTCGTTGCCAGCCCGTTGAAGACCAGCATTCCGATGGTTGCGGCGATCACAATAACTTGATTCAACATAAATATGCACCGAATGGGAACCGCGTCGCGACCTGAGCAAGAACGCGCCGGGTCTGGAC
This sequence comes from Pyrinomonadaceae bacterium, assembly GCA_044229875.1. Lineage (GTDB taxonomy): Bacteria > Acidobacteriota > Blastocatellia > Pyrinomonadales > Pyrinomonadaceae > JAFDVJ01. The sequence goes on from JBGASE010000123.1 coordinate 3,710, forward strand.
CGGCCCGACGATCGACGTCGACGTCTGAAAGCCGATCGAAAATCAGCAGGCAGGCACTCATCCGATTGTAGGAGAGCGTTCGGGGCGAGTCAAAATTCCGAATCACGTTGCAAACGTCTTCGCCGGATAAACGATTATTGTTTTCGCGCCGAAATACAGCATTTATGCGATGACTGACTGGTTATTCGGGCGGCGAGGTAGCACATCGGCGGGTCGCCCGGGTTGTAGCCTGCCGCTTTGATATATGTAAATCCGACGCATCGCGGGTTTCGGGCACAATCGGCGCGGCACTGCGCCGCCGTTGAGCCGCGGTAATAAGTCAGATTGTCACCCGAGTAGGAAACGTTATTGAGCATCGCCGTAAAACGCGGCTCGCTCGGCGTTTTCGGGCTTTCGGGCGTCGGAGTTGCGGTCGGCGTGTGGGTCGGTTGAACGGTCGGCGCGGGTGTCGTTGGGGTAATCGTCGTATTCGACTGTTCGGACTTCGATCGATCGCCGGTCTTTGTCGGGCTCGGACTCGCCTGCAGATCCGCGTTCCGAGCGTCTTTGAGCTGCGACCGGGTGCGGTCGGCCGGGTCGGGTCGATTGACGATGTACATGGCGAGGATGCCGATTCCGGTGACTCCGAAAACGATCACAAGAAAAAGCAGAAACAGTTTCATGCCGGGACGCCCGGAATCACGGACCGGAGCCGGTTGCGGAATTTGCGCGAACGGCAACGGGCCCGGTTCAATATTTCCGGTCGGCGGCGGAAGCGATGCGGCCGTCGGCGCCGCCTGCGTCGGGGCAGGAATATATGATCGGACCTCGGTTACGACCGAAGGATCAGGGTTTTGATACTGCAGCGTCTTGTTCGGATCGATCGGCGCCGAAAGCAACGAACCGTCTTCGAGACAGAACGAAAGCGTATCATCATAATATGTTCGCTGGCATGCGGGGCAGGTTTTCATGACATGTGACAAGATAAGGCAAGTTTCCCGTGTTGACAACTGATTTTTCGAAACACCGCCAGCCCCCTGAGGACACGTAACTTCACGATTTCGTATGAAAATTGCGGAAAACGTCTGCCTCCGGAATTGAATCTTATGCCCGGAGCCGGATTTATCGGCTATTTTCCGGTTTCTTGAGTCTTAGTGTCGTGTGGCATTATGATTGCAAGTCAAATAACGGCATCTTTCCCCGAAAGGCCCCCGAAGTAAGGAAAGAGGATTGAAGATGAAGATATTGAATAGAATATTGATGCTGACCGTTTGCGTGGTTGCGTTTTCGATCGCGGCAATGGCGCAAAATCAGGGAAACGACAATAAACGTCCGGAAAAGCCGCCGGTGAAGATCGAACCGCCCGACAAAAACAAGCCGCGCGATAATCCCGGCAACAATAACAACAACAGCAACCGTCCGCCGAAACCGCAGTCCGCAGCGATCAGGACATCGGGAGAAGAGTCGGTGGTTGCCTAGCCATTTCAAAATAGCCGTTTGAAAATCCGCCCAAACCCCGGGCGGATTTTTTGTAGCAGGCCGATTGGTTTTACCAATTCGCAATTAATTTCGGCCAGGAGTTCTTGTGTATGATTCTCCAGTCGAGTCAAGGGGCAAAAAACCCTCAAAATGCCATAAGAAAATCTTGACAATCCTATACATCTATGTTTTAGTGTTGATACCTTTTGCAAGGTCATACAACAAAGTCGCTGAATTTGTCCGGAAATTGCCAAGTTTGGGTCCTCCTCGGTTCCGAAAAGCGGTTGAGAATGCAGAAATGCGATCTCCCGGGTCAAAATTCTGACGCGAACGCAAACGCGTGTTCGCCGTCGATTGGTAATACCGCTTGTCAGGCTGCCGCCGCGAACTTTGGAAATGACTTGCAACGGAGACAGTTCCTAGGCGAGCCAGTAAGGACAATTTGTCTGAAGAAGAACAGGAGTCAGTCGGCATTCGGCCGGGATTCCGCGGTTTAACGATTTGGCGTCCACGCCGAAGTCGCTCTTTAGGCCCACTTCTGCATGGTAACCGTCTAAAAGCCATTTTCGGTAGTAGGGATTTTTGAGATTCAGAACACTAAGTAAAAGTCAGGTAGGAGGAGATTCTATGCCAAAAGTTTTCGTGTCCCCCAAGGGCAGTCATCGCGAAGGAATTCTGCGATCTCCGTTCTCGGTGGCCGCCGGATTCCTTTTGTTCGGTTTGATGCTCTTGTTGATGTCGCCGGGAATTGTTTCTGCGCAAACCGGAACGTCAGGACAGATCACCGGCGGTGTAACCGATCAGAACGGCGCCGTTGTTCCGGATGCGTCGATCACGGCGACACAGGTCGGAACCGGCCTTAAGAGAACCGTGGTGACAAACAGCGACGGCAATTTTTCGATCGCGAATTTGCCGATCGGCACGTATCAGCTTGCCGTAACGAAGTCGGGGTTCAAGGAAACGGCGGTTTCGAACGTCATCGTCAATGTTTCGACCACAACGCGGGTTGACATCGCGATGCAGACCGGCGCCGTTACGGAAGTCGTCAACATTACCGCCGAAAGCGTCCAGATCGAGAGCCAGACCGGCACGGTCGGTGAGATCGTTTCGGGCGAGCAGGTTCGTGAGCTTCCGCTCAACGGCCGCAGTTTCGTCCAATTGACGCAGCTTCAGCCGGGTGTTTCAGCGGCCAACAACTTTGACAGCAAGAGCAAAGGACTGTTCGGCGGCGTCGATTTTTCGGTCAACGGCAATTCCGGACAGGCTAACCTGTTCTTGACTGACGGCGCCAACAACAATGATACCGGTTCCAACCGTACGATCCTGTTGTTCCCGTCGATCGAGGCCATCGCCGAGTTCAAATCGCTTCGCAACAGCTATGGACCTGAATACGGTCAGGCTGCCGGTGCGGTCATCTCGATCGCGACGCGAGGCGGATCGAATACGTTCCACGGAAGCGCGTTCTATTTCGGCCGCAACGACGCGCTCAATGCGACCGAGTTCTTTGCGAACAGCAGCGGTCTCGGAAAGAACGCGTTGCGGCGCAATGACTTCGGATTTTCGCTCGGCGGACCGATCTGGAAAGACCGCCTTTTCTTTTTCTATTCAATGGAATGGAACAAGGAAGTCCGCGGCGCGTCGCGAACCGGCAGCGTCCCGACAGTGCTTGAGCGCCAGGGCAACTTCAGCCAGCCGCGATTCGCGAACGGTGTCCGCTGTTCGCCCGATGCTATCGTCAACGGACCGGCGGCCGCGACCCAGATCATTCCGGCTGCTAACCTGAGCCAGGCCGGGCTGACGCTGGTCAAGATTTTCCCGCTTCCGAATATTTCGAATCCGTCAAGCTGCAACAACTGGGCAACTTCGGCGAATTCGCCGATCGATTTCCGTGAGGAAAACGTCAGGATCGACGCGAATCTCAATTCGAAAAACAAAATCTTCGGACGCTACACGCAGGATCACTGGTCGAATGCGAACCCGATCCTGTTCAGCAATCTGTGGGGTGACGATGCGTTTCCGACGATCGAAAGCAGCTGGACGCAACCGTCGCGTCAGGCGGCGATCAAATTGACCACCGAACTTTCGTCAACCGCGATCAATGACATTCAGTTTTCGTACTCGGCCAACCGGATCAACGTCGATCCCGGCTCAGGCGGCGATCTGAATGCCGAGATCAACCGCGCGATTCCGGGCTATTTCCCGGATTCCGACAAGGTCAACGGCATCAACCGGCCGCATCCGGTTTTCTGGGGTGGCATCGCGCCTTACTACTCGAACTCAGGTTCGGATCTTTGGACCCAGACGCCGTTCCGGAACTCGCTCGACATCTACACGGTGCGCGACGATTTCTCGATGGTCAAAGGCAACCACACGGTCAAACTCGGGTTCCTTTATGACCGCGCGGCGAAGGATGAGGATTCCGGACCGAACAACGAAGCGGTCCAGTTCTGGGGGCCGTCGGGTTGCTGCCAGGGCAACTCAGGAAACTGGAGCAACGGTATGCTTCAGGATATTCTGACGGCCGGAACGTTCTTTGGGTTCAGTGAAACGAACACGATGCCGGTCGGACAGAACCGATACACGAACGTTGAGCTTTATGCGGGCGACTCGTGGAAAGCACGGCCCAATCTGACGCTTGAATTCGGCGCCCGTTATTCGCTGTTCTTCGAACCGTATGACGAGCGGGACCGCATCAGTTCCTTCTCGCCCGAACTTTACAATCCGGCCCGTCCGGCAACCGATCCGTGCAACGGACTGATCGTTCCGAAGGGAACCAATCCGTGCGCCGGCATCGCCGGAGCGAGCACGCCGGGTGAGTTCTCGAACCGTTCGCTCAGAAAGAACAGTTTCTTCAACATCGCGCCGAGGCTCGGTGTCGCCTGGGACGTTTTCTCTGACGGTAAAACCGCGATCCGCGCCGGCTTCGGGCAGTTCTACCTGCGCGAACGCACGAGCCCGGTGTTTGCAGCTCTGACGCAAAACGCACCGTTCGCGAAATCGATCGCGGGTGAGCGCACGCTTGCGGGCGGCGCCGGCGGATTCGTCGGACTGAGCGCGGCGTCAAACGGTTCTCCGCGGTTCGGATTCAGCCAGGACGCTGAAACGCCGTATTCGTATCAGTTCAACGTTTCGGTCGGACGTGAGCTCTGGAAAGACACCGTCATTGAAGTCGGTTATGTCGGCAATCGTGCCCGAAATCAACTGACCCACAGCGACGTCAACCAGGTGAAGGAAGAAAACCGTAAGGCCGCGGCGTTCGCGGCCAACGCCAACGCGGTCAACACTTTCCGTCCGTACAGCAATTACGGTTCGATCTATATGTTCGAACGCAACGGCAAGGCCGATTACGATTCGATGCAGGTCTTGTTCCGCACCCGCTTTTCGAAGTATTCGCAGCTTCAAATGGCGTATACGTACTCGAAATCGCAGGCGGATTTCGGGCTCAACGATTCGTCGGGTTCGAGTAGCGCGTTCGCGGTTCTTGACCGCAACAACCGCGGTCTCGACTTTGCCGAATCGGACATCAATCGCCCGCATATCTTTGTCGCCAACATGATCTACAACATGCCGCAGTTCAACGGTTACAACCCGTTTCTCAAGGCATTGATCGGCGGCTGGGAGATCGCGACGATCGTCCAGATCTCGAGCGGAACTTCGCTGACTCCGAACCTGAACGCGACCAGCATTCAGGGACTCGGACTCGGCCAGGCTTTCCAGGCCGGTATCACCGGACTCGGAACGGGCGTTGCCAATCAACGACCGATCCGCGTCGAAGACCAACCGTGCACGCTCAACGGAACGAAGGGAAGCTACTTCAATCCGAATGCGTGGACGCTGGTCGGTTACAAGATCGGCGAAACGACGCCGGTCAAGACGACGTGTCAGGGACCTGAAACGAACAACGTCGATTTCTCGCTCTACAAAAACTTTGCTCCGGGCTGGCTCAAGAGCCGACTCGGCGAAGGCGCGAGACTTCAGTTCCGATTGGAGTTGTTCAACGCGTTCAATACGGTTCAGTATCGCGGCGACAGCCTCGGTATCACCTATTACAACGGCCAGGTTGAGTGCGGAGCCAATCCGTGCAGCCCGACCAACAACACGATCACGCGGATCGTTGGCGGACCGCAAAACTTTGGTGTCGCGCAGCGCACCAAGGGCGCCCGCGAGATCCAGTATGCCTTCAAGATGTATTTCTAAAGGCTGATCTTTGGATGATGGCAGGAAAATCGAGGCGAAAGCGCTGATTTTCCTGCCATCTTTTCGTTGTGTTATACTGCTCTCCATTCGTAAGACCAAGGGATTTTGGGCCGATATGTACGCGAAGATAATCATTTTTGCCGTTTTATTGTCTGCCCTTGGCGTTTCTGCCCAAACCAATCCGAATCAATCGAAGAACGATGAATTGCTGCGCCATCTGAGCGCGGCGGAAACATTTCAGTCGACCGGCGATCTTGAGAACGCGGCGATCGAAAACCGTACGGTTGCGGGCATCGCGCTTCAGCGCATCGGCAACATTCTGATCGAAGAAGGCACGTATTCGGAGGCGATCCGTGTCCTGAGCGAGTCGATTCTGTATTCCGAATCTGCCTTGCATCGAACGAATCTTGCGACGGCCTATCAACGGTCAGGCGATCTTGAACGGGCAATCGCCGAAGCCCGCAAAGCGATCGCGATCGACCCGGAATTCTTTGCCGCGCACTATCTTCTCGGCAACATCTATTACACAAAAGGCGATTACCAGTCCGCGCTGCCTGAACTTGAAAGAGTCTTTCGCGTTGCGCCCGATTTCGACGCCGCCTATGCGCTCGGGCTGACATATCTCAATCTCAAACAGCCCGAACGCGCGAGGCTCTTGTTTGAGGAACTTCAGATCTCGGCCGGCAAGCCGAGTGCTGAACTTCATCTGCTTTTCGCGAAGGCATTTGAGCGGACCAATTATCCGCTCGAGGCCGAGCGAGAACTGAAAGCCGCACTCAAGCTCAACCCGAAACATCCGCGGCTAAACTTTTTTCTAGGCTATCTGATTCTGCAGCAGGGAGGCAGCGATCGGCTGAACGAAGCCGGAGCGGCGTTTGAAGAAGAGTTGAAACTGGCGCCGAACGATTTCTACTCGAACTTCTTTATCGGTGTCGTCGCTTCTTCCGAAAACAATCACGAAAAGGCCATCAGGTTTTTGCAACGCGCGGTCGAACTCGACGGCCGGCGGGGCGAGGCGTTCCTGTTCCTCGCGCAATCGCAAATCGAGCTCGAGGACCGAGGGCGCAAATCGCGAAAAGGACTTTCAGGCGCGCCGGACGCACTTTCTGCTCGGACGCGTGCTCGTCCGGACCGGGCGCAAGGAAGAAGGTGAACGCGAACTGGCGATCGCCCGTGAGCTTCAGGAAAAGTCGATCCAGAGCGCGCGCGATGAAATCACGCAGATCCTCGGCCAGGTTGTCGGTGCCGCGACCCCGGCGCCTTTGCCGGTCGAGCAAGATACCGACGTCAAGGTCAAGCTCGCTCCGGAACGCGCCGCCGAATTGGCGCGGATCAAAACCGGTTTGTCGGATATCATCGCGCAGGCATTTTTCAATCTCGGCGTGATCGCGGTTCAGGGCGGACGGGCCGATGAGGCGCTGCTCAATTTCGAATCCGCATCGCGATGGAAGGCCGATTTTCCGAATCTTGACCGAAGCCGCGGGATCGTCGGCTTTCGCGCCGGCAAATTCGATCGCGTCGTCGAACCGTTGCGCCGTCATCTGGCAAAAACGCCGGGCGATGCGCTGGCGCGGCGGATGCTTGGCGCGAGCCTTTATTTTCTGAAGGACTTTTCGGCCGCGGCGGACATTCTGAAGCCGATCGGCGCGGCGATCGTCAATGACGCGGAACTCGCGTACTTCTACGGCATTTCGTTGATTCAACTGAAGCGGAACGCCGACGCCGCGACCCTTTTCGGAGAACTCGCAAGGATTTCTCAGGATCAGCCGGATGCACTTTTTTACGCCGCTCAGGGATTTATGATCCTCGGCGATTTCGAGCGCTCGGTACGCGAATTCCGGCGCGTCGCGGCGATCAGTCCGCGGCTCGAACGGACGAATTATCTGATCGGGCAAGGTCTGATGCGGCTCAATCGCTTTGACGAGGCCGAAAAGGCATTTGCGCGCGAGCTCGAAATTAATCCGGCCGACGTCCTGTCGAAGTATCACCTCGCGCTGACGTTCATCGAGCGCAAAACGGAGCCCGTACGGACGATCACGATCCTTGAAGAGGCGATCGCGCTCAAGTCGGATTATGCCGATGCCCGGTATCAACTTGGAAAGATCTATCTCGAAAAGGGTGAGACCGCGAAAGCAGTTGAGCAGCTTGAACTCGCCGTCGCCGCCGATCCGGCCAAGGACTACATACATTATCAGCTAAGCATCGCCTACCGTCGGTCTTCCCGAAAAGAAGACGCCGATCGGGAACTCAAGCGTTATCAGGAACTTAAGGCCGCGAACCGGACTTCGGATTCGCCGATGGGGAACAATGACTGATCTGTCGCGCCTGATCTTTGCTGCGATCATCGTGTTGTTCGGCGCGGCGTTTCCGGGAACCGCGCAGCGAGTGGCCGATCCGCGCCTCGAACTGGCACGGTTCGAAAAAAAGATCGAAAGCGGCAACGGCGATGAGATCGATCGCGACCTGCTCGCGTTCGTCATCGCCAATCCGAAAAGCGCCGACGGGTTTGCGCTTCTGGCGAAACTGCGGCTGCGGCAGGCCAGGCTTTCGGAATCAAGGTCTTT
>JBGASE010000298.1:0-2252 GCA_044229875.1 Pyrinomonadaceae bacterium
TTGCAAACCCTTTTTGCGTGTTTCGCGTGTTTAGCGGTTAATTCTTAGATCTTGCCCGCTAAACACGCGAAATACGCTAAATTGCTCTTTTTTGCATTGGTCCGGACTTCGGATCGAGGCGTATATGGTGCGGGTCCTTTTTTTGCGTGTTTCGCGTGTTTCGTGGGCAATTCCTGAATCTTCGCGTGTTTTGCGGTTAGCTCTCCCCAGAAACTGCGGTATTATTTTACTAATCAAAGGAGGTCATTATGCCAATTGAATTGGGCCTGGGCTTTTTGTTCATGGGGTTTATCGGGATCGCGATGCTTGTCATCGCCATCAAGACGATCAAGATCGTGCCGCAGTCGAGCGTGCTTTTGATCGAACGGCTCGGGAAGTTCCACCGCATTGCGTCGAGCGGGCTGAACATCATCTTCCCGTTCTTCGAGTCGCCGCGCGCCGTTTACTGGACAAACACGCGGCCCGGGATGACGTTCATCGATCTTCGCGAACAATATATAGATCTTCCGCCGCAGTCGGTCATCACCCGCGACAACGTGATGGTCAATGTCGATTCGGTCGTTTACTGGCAGATTACGGACCCGATAAAAGGAACATATGAAGTCAACGATCTGGTCGGAAGCATCGTCCAGTTGACTTTTACCGGGATGCGCTCGGTGATCGGCAAACTCGATCTCGACCACACGCTTTCGTCGCGCGATCAGATCAACAACGAACTCCGGATGATCCTTGATGAGGCGACCGACAAATGGGGCGTCAAGGTAACGCGCGTCGACATCAAGAACATCTCGCCACCCGAAGACGTGCGCATCACGATGGAAAAACAGATGACCGCCGAACGCAACCGGCGCGCATTGATCCTGCAGGCCGAAGGCGACCGCCAGGCGGCGATCACGCGTGCCGAAGGCGAGAAACAGGCGGCGATCACGAGGTCTGAAGGACTCAAGGAATCGGCGATCCTCGAAGCCGAAGGCGCGGCGCAGGCGCGGCTCAGACAGACGCAGGCCGAGGCGCAGTCGATCGCGCAGATCGCGCAGACGATAGGAAACGCCGAGCAAACGGCGCAATATCTGATCACGGCGCGGTATATCGAAAGCCTTCGCGACATGGCGCGGACGCAGAACTCGAAGGTGATCTTCATGCCGGTCGAGACGTCATCGATGCTCGCCAGCGTCGGCGCGATCAAAGAGGTTTTTGCTGAAACCGGCGAGAAGTCGGACCAGCTTCCGGCATCGCCGAGATCGCCTCGGGAACTGAACAAGTAATTCGAGAATCGATATTCAAGATTCAATTTGAGATCTGATTCAAGATTCAAAAATATTCAAGATTCAAGATTGGCTCTTGAATCTTGAATTTTGATTCTTGAATCATGATTGAATCACGATTGAATCTCGAATATTGATTCTTGAATCATGATTGAATTTTGAATATCGAATTATCATGAAACGAACATTGATTATTCTTTCGGCGGTTATCGCGGTTGCCGGTCTTCTGGCCGCTGCGGTCGTTTACCGGTATTTCTTCTACAGTCCGTACATTCCGCCGGTTCAGGGGTCGGTCTACGATTTCACGATGAAGAATATTGACGGCCAGGACGTCAGGCTCGACGCCTACCGAGGCCAGGTCGTAATGATCGTAAATACGGCAAGCAAATGCGGTTACACGCCGCAGTATGAAGGGCTTCAGGCGCTTTACGACAAATATCGCGAACAAGGCTTTGTCGTCCTCGGGTTTCCGGCAAACAACTTCATGGGTCAGGAGCCGGGATCGGACGAAGAGATCAAAAACTTCTGCACGCTGAACTTCAAGGTCAGTTTCCCGATGTTTTCGAAGATCTCAGTCCGCGACGCTGACCAGCATCCGCTTTACCACTATCTGACGGGCAATGAGGAATTCAATGGCAACGTCATGTGGAACTTTGAAAAGTTTCTGATCGACAGGAACGGAAAGATCGTTAACCGCTTCCGGACCCGGACCGAACCCGGCGACCCGGCCGTCGCCCAGGCGATCGAAGCAGCTCTCGGATCGAAGTAGCGGTCAGACGACTGACTTCTGACGTCAGACGTCAGATAAGAGGTCTGACTTCTGACGTCTGACAGCTGACTTCTGATGACTGACGACTGACATCTGACGTCTGACGTCTGACGTCTGACGTCTGACGACTGACGACTGACTTCTGACGTCTGAATTTCACCCGCTTACTTCGTGCGCGGTTCTGCATTTGCGCAGACGTCAGATATCGGAGGTTTGAA
>JBGASE010000124.1:0-10343 GCA_044229875.1 Pyrinomonadaceae bacterium
GCCGTAATGTTCCGCTCCCGGATTCTTGAGAATCGAAAAGTTGATCCGAGTTTCGAATTCGCCGCGAGGATCAAGCCGTATTTGAAAGACCCGGGGCTGATCCTCGCTTCGGGCGATATCTGTTTCGACCGCGACGGTTACGAGGTTGCGTTCAATACGTCGTTCATGTTCTATTGGCTCGAACGCAAAGGGTTCAACATCTGCGTCGAACGCCAGTCGGTCGCTGCGGTCCGCGAAGTCGCCGAATCAGGAGCAGTATATTTTGTCGCCCAGCGTTCGATCATGAAACAAAAGCCCGAATTCGAATCCGAACTCCGCGACGAATTTGAAGTCGTCACCGAATGCGGCGAATTCGTCGTTTTCGATCTGCGGCAAACAAAACTTAAATAACACCGTGCCAAATTGTCCGCTCTGCAACTCAGATTCACGATTCGCGTTTGAGGCGAAGGGATTTCCGCTTCACGACTGCACGCGTTGCGGCCATCGTTTTACCGCCATCGATGCCGATGAAGCGCATGTTGCCGAAGTCTACGGCGATTCATATTTTTCGGGCGGCGGCGCCGGTTACGCCGATTACCTCGCCGAAGGCGAAATGCTCAATCTGCGCGGACGGATGTATGCCGCGAAGATCGCTAAACTTCGTTCCGAGCCCGGCAAAATGCTCGATGTCGGCGCCGCGGCGGGTTTCATTCTCCGCGGATTTGTCGATTCGGGCTGGCAGGGCACGGGGCTTGAGCCGAATTCCGAAATGGCGAAATTCGGCGCCAAGGCGCTCGGGCTTCACATCAGCCGCGGATCGCTCGAGAACTTCAGGAGCCGTGAAAAATTCGATCTGGTTTCGATGATCCAAGTCGTCGCGCATTTTTACGATCCGCGTTCGGCGTTTGAAAGGGCCCGCGATCTTTTGAACGACGACGGTTTGCTGTTGATTGAAACGTGGAACCGCGAATCGTTGTCCGCCCGCATCTTCGGTAAGGGGTGGCACGAATACAGCCCGCCGAGCGTGCTTCAATTCTTTTCGGAAAGCGGGTTGACGCGTTTCCTCGCCGAGATCGGATTCGAAAAGGTCGCGTCCGGAAGACCGTCGAAGAAGATTTCCGGAGCGCACGCGCGGTCGCTTTTGAAATATCGGCTCGGCGACAATTTTCTGCTCAAACTGATTCCCGAAAAGGTGAATTTTCCGTATCCGAGCGAGGACCTTTTCTGGGCCGCATACCGTGTCAAACGATGATTGAAACGCCGACGCGCAACCGAGTCATCCTGATCGCCGCGTTTCATTTGCTGATCGCGGCGACGCTGGCGTTCGTCCTCAATATTTGGGTCGACGAGGCATCGACGCTCTACACCACTGAAAAAGGCATTTGGTCGGCGATGTCGAATGCGTTGGCCGATGAAAAACAGGCTCCGCTCTATTTTTGGTTGCTCGCGCTCTGGCGCGAACTTGGAAAATCGATCTTTTTCGCCCGGCTTTTTTCGATCATGTGTTCGGTCGTCGCGATCTTTGTTTTCGCACGCGTCGCGCGACGGCTTTTTTCAGAAGGACAGACGCAGTTTCTGACGCTGCTTTTTGCGCTTCATCCGTTCCTCATCTGGGCAAGCGTCGAGATCCGCGTTTATTCGGCCGTCGTCATGCTGTCGCTGATCCTGCTTGACCGCTGGCATGCTTATTTCTTCGATTCTGAGCCTGACCGGACGTCGTCCGCGATCCGGTTTCTCGGACTCACGGTAATTGCGCTCTACACTAACTACTATCTCGGATTCGTGCTCGCCGGACTGTTTGCCGCGCTGATGATCACACGCCGCTGGCGGGCGGCGGCGGCGTATCTTGGCGTGATGCTCGTCGCCGGTTTGTTGTTCGCTCCGCTGATCTTCGCGGTCAAGGCGCAGTTTGCGGCAAACACGGTCGCATTTCAAACCGATCGCAGCCCGATCGTCGGACTGCAGTTGATGTGGAACACGTTTCTGACGTTCCTGGCACCGACCGAGATCTTTCCACTTGAAGAGATCTCGGTCATGTCATTGGCGCGGGTTTGGGCGGTCCGCTTCGGAATCCTGATTGCAATCGGGCTGATGATCCGAAAGCGGCGGGAATTGCATGACGATCGGATTCTAGCCTACGGCGCGGTAACGGCGACGATCACCGCGTTTTTTCTGATCGCCTATTTCGCGCTCGGCGAGGTTTATGTCGCCATCAGGCATGCCGCGATACTGTTCGCGCCGTTGCTGCTCCTTGCCGCGATCGTGATCGTGCGGATCGTGCCGGACCGGATCTGGCCGGCGGTTCTGATTGTTTATCTCGGACTCTTCTCGTACTCGCTCTACACGCTGTACCCCAACGCGGCCAAGCGCGGCGATTGGGTAAGGGTCGGAGCGTTCCTTGAACAAAATGAAGAGCCGGGGCAGCCGATCATTGTGTTCACGACCTTCGACGCACTGGCTCTGCCGTATCATTACCGAGGTCGGAATCAGATCTTCCCCGACGAGCGCTTTTTCGATTTCGAGATCGAGGCGCCGGCCGGAACGCCCGAGGCCTGGCGAAAGCAGACCGAGTTCATCACCTCCGAGATTCCGCGCGATGCGGCCGAGATCTGGTTGCTGTCGAACGAGAAGTGCGACATCAAACAGTCATGCGAGCCGTTGGAGAAATTCGTCGAGGCGAATTACACTGTAGTTCTTGAACGCACCTTTTATCTCGAAAAAGTGCGCCTGTTGAGGAAGAAGCAATGATCGAAACATTTGATCCGAAACTGACCGCCAAACCGATCGCGAGATGCGCTGAGTGTGATCGCGAGACCGATACTTACAACGTGTTTCTGTCGCCGACCAACGAACCGCGAGTGGTTTGCTGGGAATGCGAGATGCGCGGCGAAAAGAAGTTCTTCGCTAAACGCGATTTCAGCCGCTCGTCACGTCGCGGCGTAATCCCGCGATAGTTCCGTTTCGCAGCCGGACTCGCTCATCGTGAATCCGCACCGTTTTTGCAACCAAAATGATCCGACCGATTTCCGAATATCCGGCGACCGTTCTCGGCGAACGCGGCCAGCCGATTGAGAAGTTCGACGCCGAACTCGCTGAACTTTGCGATGACATGTTTGAGACAATGTATGCGGCCGAGGGCGTCGGGCTTGCGGCACCGCAGATCGGCCTCAATTTGCGGCTGTTCGTGATGGACTGTGACGGCGTCAAGCTCGTCGCCGCAAATCCTGAGATCGTCGCGACCGAAGGCGAACAGTCCGGACATGAAGGATGTTTATCGGTCGGCAAGGTTCCGGCGGTCGTCAAACGGGCGATGAAAGCCCGGCTCCGCGCTCAGGATCTTGAAGGAAACTGGTTTGAGCGTGAGGCCGAAGGTTACGCGGCGCGGGCGTTTCAGCACGAAACCGATCATTGCGACGGCACATTGTTCATCGACCACCTTCCGAAAATGCGTCGCGAAATGTTGGTCAAGAGCTTTCGCAAGCGCAAGAGCTGGTGACGAATCCGGGATCTTTCCGATCAAAGACTCAACGCGCAACTGACGGTGGTGTTTTGATTCCGAGAAGCATGATTGCGGAGGCGATCGAGATGCCGGCGCTGATCAGGAACGCTGTCTCGGCCCCGAGCCATGTCCAAAGTCCGCCGAAGATGATCGATGCCGGAAAAACGGTGATCGAGAATGCGAGGTTGTAAAAGCCGTAGGCCGTACCGCGTTTGCCGGTGTCTTCGACGAGATCTGCGACGAACGCCTTTTCAACACCCTCGGTCAACCCGAAATACGCTCCGTAGATGATGAACAACGCCCAGACCTGCCACGGCGCGGTAACGAACGCGAACCCGAAATAGACCAAGGCATAAACGATCCAGCCGGCGAAGATCGTCATTCTCCGGCCGAATCGATCCGACAGATCGCCGCCGATCAGCGAAAAGACGACCTTGCTGAAATGCAGCGTCATCCAGAGCAGCGGCAGGACGGCGACCGCGATTCCCGCCTGCTCGGCTCGCAGCAATAGGAAGGCGTCGGTCGAGTTCGAGAGCGTGAACAGCGCAATGACGACGAGAAATCGCTTGAAATTGCCGTCGAATTCTTTGATCGAGAGCCGGATTTTGCTGTTCGGTTTGAAATCGGCAGCCTTCGGTTCCTCTTTGACAAAAAAAGCGATGATAAAAAGTCCGGCAATAACCGGAACGGAAGCGAAAAGAAAGACCTGACTGTAATCGCGGGCCGACGGCGAAGTCGGATTATCGGCGATGAAATAGAGAAGCACCGACGCGCAGATCGGACCGAAAACCGCTCCGAGGTGATCCGCCGCGCGATTGAATCCGAATGCCGAACCGCGCTTTTCTGCCGGAACCGATCCGGCGATCAGCGCGTCGCGCGGCGCACCGCGGATTCCTTTGCCGACGCGGTCGGTAAGCCTGACAAACAGAACCTGCGGCCAGCTGGTCACGAACGCCAGCAGCGGACGGACTATTCCGGCCAGCGAGTATCCGAGGAAAACCGGGAATTTGCGTGAGTTGAATTTATCGGAGAAATAACCCGAAAAAAGCTTGAGAAAAGCCGCAACGGACTCGGCAAAACCCTCGATCAGACCGATCGCAAACGGAGACGCGCCGAGGGTCAAGGCCAGAAACGCCGGCAGAAGCGGATAGATGATCTCACTCGAAGTGTCGTTGAAGAAGCTGACCAGGCTGAGCGCGAAGACGTTGCCCGAGAGACCCCGGTATTTCGAAACGAGATTTCTGAGGCGTTTCAGCATCCGATCATCGCGGCCGCGTCGTCGCCGGTTTCGGCGTTTCCTTGCCGCCCGATCCGAACATCGTCAGCGCGATCGCACCGACGATCGCAATCAGCAGGATGATGACGACAATCGCCATTCTGATCGCCATCTTAACGGTTTTCCGGAGCATCTTGAAAGTGATGAAGGCGATCGCGCCGAGGACCAGAACGAGCACGATCGCGGCGACCGCACCAAATGTTTCGATTTGAAGTAAAAAGGTCATAGAGTTCAAACGCGGTCGGGCGATGCTTCACGGCGCGCCCGTTCGATCTGTTCAAGGTCTTCTTCGGTAAGAGCCGTTTCCTGCGTCGGAATGGCGAAATCTTCATCCGCCCACGCGCCGAAGTCGATCAGTTTGCAGCGTTCAGAACAAAACGGTCGGAACTCGTTTCCTTCATATTCGCGTCGCTTTCCGCAAGTTGGACAAGTCACAATCGGCATAGATTTCAGACTGAGAGATTAGCATATTTTACGTGAATCCGAGACTGATTCGAGACCGGCGGAATGCGGGAAGTAAAAAGGCAAAAGCGGAAAGGAAAAACAGGGAAAAGCGCGCCGACCGATCGTGTCAGAAGGTCGGCGATCAGTGCCGGGAAAACGCGAAGTGAAAAAACAATGAGGTCAAATCGCGAACAGGTCAGTACCGCTCGCATGGCGAGCGGCACTGACCTTCCAGGAATCTACCACCACGACGATTTCTTCTTACGGGTTCCGGATCCGCCGAGCAGTCCGCCGAGCACTCCGCGGACGATCTCGCGGCCGATATTGCTGCCGACGGCACGGGCGGCGCTCTTCGCGAATGCGCCGAACGCGCTGTCCGTCCGGCTTGAACTTCCGCGTTCCTCACGCTCTTCCTCTTTGGCCTGTTGCTCAGCGGCTTCCTGCGCCGCCAATGCTTCAGCTTCCGCCTGCTGTTGGGCGGCGGCGGCTTCAGCGCGCGATTTCAGGAGCTCGTACGCCGATTCGCGATCAACGACGTTTTCATATTGGCCGGCGACGAGTGAACTCGCGATCAGCTGCTGTCGCTGTTCAGGCGTGACCGGACCGATGTGGCTGTGCGGCGGGATGACGAAAACGCGTTCAACCATCGTCGGCGTGCCTTTGTCGTCAAGGAATGATACGAGTGCTTCGCCGACGCCGAGCTCGATGATCGCCGTTTCGACATCGACCTCCGGATTCTGACGGAATGTTTCCGCGGCCGACTTGACCGCCTTCTGATCACGCGGAGTGAACGCCCGAAGCGCGTGCTGGACGCGATTGCCGAGCTGCCCGAGGATCGTCTCGGGAATGTCGATCGGGTTCTGCGTCACGAAGTAAACTCCGACGCCCTTTGACCGGATAAGTCGAACAACCTGCTCGATCTTTTCAACCAGCGCCGCCGGCGTGTCGTTGAACAACAAATGCGCTTCATCAAAGAAGAAGACAAGCTTCGGCTTTTCAAGATCGCCGGCTTCGGGCAGCATTTCGAATAGTTCCGACAACAGCCATAGCAGAAACGTCGAATAGAGCTTCGGAGAATTGAAAAGCTTGTCGGCCGCAAGAATGTTGACGACGCCCTTGTCGGCGATCGTCTGCATGAAATCGTTGAGACTCACCGCCGGTTCGCCGAAAAACCTCTCGGCACCCTGATTTTCAAGCTCGAGGAGTCCGCGCTGGATCGCGCCGACGGTCGCCTTCGAGACGTTTCCGTACTCGGTCGTAAACTGATCCGCATTCTCGCCGACATATTGAAGCAGCGATCGCAGGTCTTTGAAATCGAGAAGCATCAGACCGTTTGAATCGGCGATCTTGAAACACATCGTCAAAACAGCTTCCTGCGTGTCGTTCAGCTGCAGGATCCGCGCCAGAAGAAGCGGTCCCATTTCAGAGATCGTCGCCCGCAGCGGATGACCTTGTTCGCCGAAAACGTCCCACAGCGTCACCGGACAGTTTGAATACTCGAATCCTTCCTTCAGTCCGAGCAGGTTGAGACGATCTTCGACCCGCTGGTTTCCGCCGCCGAGCTGTGAGATTCCGGTCAGATCGCCCTTGATATCGGCCATGAAAACCGGGACGCCGATGCGGCTGAAGCTTTCACCCAATCGTTGAAGAGTGATGGTCTTGCCGGTTCCCGTCGCGCCGGTGATGAGCCCGTGTCGATTTGCCTTGTCAGGCAACAAAAAACATTCTTTCGCGTCCTTTTTTGCAACTAATATCGGATCTGCCATATGTTTCCTCTGATAAAGATTTGGGGTTCTGTTATTTTACAGGGAAAACGGCAAAAGGGGAAAAGTATCGTTGCGGCCAATAAATTGTCGGACTCCGTTGGCTGAAACAATATTCCGAAACGGCCGTAACAGACGGGATGAAAACACGATTTCTTTTATCGACGTTGATTGGCCTGATTTTTTTCGGATCGGGCCTTAGCGGAATTTCCATGGGACAAACAAAAGAAGCGAATCCGGCCGACGTCGCGTCGATCGACGCGATCATCAAAGCGGTTTACGATGTCATTTCGGGCGAGGCCGGCGCGAAACGGGACTGGGACCGGTTTCACACGCTCTTTCACAAGAACGCGCGGCTGATCCCGACCGGGAAAAATCCGCAGACCGGAGTTGTCGGCGCCAACGCATTGTCGCCCGAGGATTACGTAAAACGGGTCGAGCCGGTGTTTGCCAAAGACGGCTTTTTTGAGCGCGAATTTGCCAGCCGGCGTGAGGTGTACGGAAACATCGCGCATGTCTTCTCAAGTTACGAGGCATTTCGTAAAGGCGACGACAAAAAGCCGTTCATGCGCGGTATCAACAGTTTCCAGCTTTTGTTTGACGGCAAACGGTGGTGGGTGATGACGATCTTCTGGCAGGCTGAGTCGGCCGAAACACCGATCCCGAAAAAGTATTTGAAGTCGAAAAAGTAGTTCGGGCTGTTCGTGCATCGGATCGAGATCCGCGATTATGCTGAATCGGAGTGTCCCGTTATGAAACCGGAACAAATCTTTGCCGCGGCAAACCTTATTGCGCTTTTGAGCTGGATACTGCTGGCCGTCGCACCGCGTTGGGCATTAACGCGGAGACTGTTGATGTCAGGCGGTATTCCATTGCTTCTAGCGGTCGCGTACGCAGTTCTGATCGCCGCGTTTTTCGGCAATTCCGAGGGCGGATTCGGTTCGCTGAGCGGCGTCATGAAGCTTTTTACGAATGAATGGGCGGTTCTCGCCGGCTGGATCCATTACCTTGCGTTCGATCTCCTGGTCGGAATCTGGGAGGTGAACGATGCACAGTCAAAGGGCATTTCGCATTGGCTTGTTCTTCCGTGCCTTTTTTTCACATTCATGCTCGGCCCGATCGGTTTTCTGATGTACTTCATTCTGCGGGCGATCCTGCGCGAGGAGGCACGCAGCGGTGGCACGATATTTTAGCGATCAACCCGTGCTTGCGCGCATCGGCGCACTGTCGCTTGTCTGCGCGCTGGTCCTGGTTCCCGTCATCCTTGTCGATCCGACCGAGGTGCTCGGCATCAATCGCTGGATCAAACCAATAAAGTTTTTTGCCTCGATCGCGGTCTTCGTTTGGACCATCGCCGTATATCTTTCAGTACTTCCGGGACATGAGACATTCAAACGACGCATCGGTTGGTCGATGGCAGCGATATTCACCGTCGAGATGGCGGCGATCGTGATGCAATCTCTCCGCGGCGTGCCGTCGCATTTCAATTTTTCGACACCGGTCGACGGTTTCGTCTTCGGCGTCATGGGCGTCGCAATTGTCATCAATACCCTGCTCGTCGCGTGGATCCTGATCCTTTTTTTGCGTGAGAATCCTCAACTTCCGCCCGCAATTGTCGTCGGACTTCGTCTCGGTCTGTTTGTTTTCGTGGCGGCAAGCATTCAAGGCGGGTACATGTCTTCGCGACCGGGGCACGCCGTCGGTGTTGCGGACGGCGGACCGGGAATTCCATTTCTCAACTGGTCGACGATTGCCGGCGACTTGCGCGTTGCTCATTTTCTCGGACTGCATTCGATCCAGGCAATTCCACTGTTCGCGGTCTTCGCCGATCGCATCGCACCTTCGGCTTCGAAGATCCTTGTTTGGCTTTTTGCCATCGCCTACGTGACCGCATTTCTGTTTGTCCTCGCACAGGCTTTGAACGGCCGTCCGTTTTTGTCAGAATCAATGCTGTAATTTCAGAATCGAACAAGGGTGAGTGAATGGCAGAACATATCATTGAACGGAAACAAACGATCGATCGGCCGCGGGAAGAGGTTTTTGAGTTCTTCGCGGACGCCGGAAATCTCGAACGGATCACGCCGCCGGAGCTGAATTTTCAAATCATCACGCCGCAGCCGATTGCGATCTCAAAAGGAACACTGATCGATTACCGACTCAAGCTTCGCGGAATTCCGATCACCTGGAAAACCGAGATCACCCAGTGGAATCCGCCGTTCGATTTTGTCGATACGGCGCTCAAAAGTCCGTATCGGCAGTGGATTCACCTCCACACGTTTGAAGAGACTGCGAACGGCGGAACGCTGATGACCGACCTCGTCCGGTACCGCCTTCCGCTTGAACCGGTCGGAGACCTTGCGCATTTCATCGTCAGGCGCGAACTTCAATACATTTTCGACTATCGCTTCAAAGTCATCACCGAATACTTCGTGTGATGAAAACAAACGCGCGCCCGGCAATCACCGGACGCGCGCTTTTCGGTTTATCGGCAAGTCAGTACGCCGCCGGGACCGGCATATCGCCGTTGAGGCCAAAATGCCGGATCAGCGCCGTCCCGGTCAAACTTCTCAAGACGTACCAATTCCCCTCACTCGGCCGGAATACGGCGAAGTCCGTCTTCCCGTCCCGATCGTAATCGCCAGCGACCGGAACATCTCCGGCCATTCCCCACTGCCTGATGAGGACGCCGTTGTCAGCAGTCGAAAGGGCGTACCAGACTCCGGTCGACGGCCGGAATATCGCGATGTCGGTCAGTTTGTCACCATCGAAGTCTCCAACGACCGGAAGATCGCCGTTCAGTCCGAACTGTACCGATCGGTAGCTTCCGTCCGCGCTGTGGTTGATGTACCAAACGCCGGTCGACGGGCGCCAGATCGTCAGGTCGGCACGGCCATCGCCGTCAAAATCGCCCCCGAGCGGAATATCGCCGGCGAGCCCGAACTGACGCGGCGAATAACCACCGTCTGTGCTTCGGAGAACGTGCCAGACGCCGGTCGAGGCCCGCCAGACCGCAAGGTCGGTTCGTCCGTCGCCGTCAAAGTCCGCGGATACCGGTTTGTCGCCGGCAATGCCGAATTGCCGGATCATGACCTGTCCGTCAGAGCTTTGCCGGATATACCACGTACCGTTGCGATAAACCGCGTGATCCGTCATCTGGTCACCGTCGTAATTTCCCGGCACCGCGACGTCGCCGAACGCCGCCCCGCCGAACGGAAGCGAACGCGAACCACCGTCGCTTGACCGGTCAACATACCAAACGCCGTTTGACGGACGCCAGACGGCGAGATCACTGATCCCGTCGCCGTCAAACTCCGACGGTTGCAACTGAAGCGTCCCGGTGTAGTCGGCGTTCGACTGGCTTGCCGAGATGTTGAAATAAATC
>JBGASE010000125.1:0-11467 GCA_044229875.1 Pyrinomonadaceae bacterium
TTGCGTATTCGGGCCGTCAACGGTTGTTTCACTCATCTCGGGCAGAATCCGCTGGAGTTCCTCGCGGATCTCGGTAACCGTTTGGTAACGGTCGGCCGGAGACTTCTCGAGCATTTTGAGGATCACGTCGCGAAGCGGACGCGGAACCGATTTCGGGAGCGGCAACGGTTTGTCATTGAGAACGGCGCGGCAGATGTCGTCAACTTCGTCGCCCGGAAACGGCATCGCACCGGTGATCATTTCGTAGAGTACGACCCCGAACGACCAGATATCGGTTTGCCGGTCGCGCTTGCGGCTGAACGCTTCGGGCGCCATGTAGTACGGCGTTCCGCTGACCTGCATGCTAACCGCGCTGCCGAGCACGACGCGGCTCATGCCGAAGTCCGTCAGGCGCGGCGTGTCGTTCTGAAGCAGGACGTTGGCGGGTTTGATGTCGCGGTGGACGATGCGGCGTGAATGTAGAAATTCGAGTCCCTGAGCGATCCCGATCGCCATCTCCACCGCTCTTCGGATCGGAAATCTGACGAGGCGCGCAAGTTGATCATCGAGTGTTCCTTCGGAGGCGTATTCACTGACGATCACGACCTGGCCGTCGAATTCGTCGGCTTCGATGATCGGAAGCACGTTCGGATGCCCGCTCGCCTGCTCCCAGAGAATCGCTTCCTGCCGAATCGCTTCAAAATCGACCTGTGCGGTGTTCGGAAGTTTGATCGCAACCTTGGTCGTGACGAATTTCGCATGGCGCATCGCCAACCACACCTCGCCGTAAGCCCCCTTTCCAAGTTGCTTGACCAAGGTATATCTACCGAATTGCTGACCTGCGAAAAACATCGGACCCTCAATGCTTTTGATTTCACACGACGTGAGACGAATAAACAAAGGGATTATAACTGTTTAAACCGAGTCGGTAAATGACGATTTGCAAAAGGCAGAAGCGTCAGTACCGCCTGCGTCAGCGGGAGGGCGCCTTTGTTCAAGAGTCAAGAGTCAAGATTCAAGAATTAAGATTCAAGACAAGAGTCAAGAGTCAAGATTCAAGAATTAAGATTCAAGAGTCAAGATTCAAGAGTCGAGAGTCAAGATTCAAGAATTAAGATTCAATTTTGGTTCTTGAATATTGACTCTTGAATCTTGAGAAACTCAACATCTTCCAAAATCCAAAATCCAAAATCCAAAATCCAAAATCCAAAATCCAAAATCCAAAATCCAAAATCCAAAATCCAAAATCCAAGATCCAAAATCCAAAATCCAAAATCCAAGACCCAAGATCCAAGGTCCAAGATCCAAAATCCAAAATCAATTTGTTTCTATTTGATCCAAGGTCCAAGATCCAAAATCCAAAATCCAAAATCAATTTGTTTCTATTTTCGATTCATCGTTTCGTCGTATAGAACCGTGTAGACGCGGTAGTTGGCGCCGACTTTCCAGACGTAGTCTTTTGACTGGGCAAAAATGACCTCCGGAACGTATCGGTCCGGGGAATCGTCGCGGGAGCGGAGAAGCCAGCGCTTCATATTGTCTTCGCCGCCGTTGTAGCTGGCGGCGACGGCCTCGCTTTTGCCCCGGAAGTGACCGAAAAGTTCGGCCACGTAATGTGAGCCAAAAAGAACGGACGTTTCCGGATCATACAATTCATCCTGGCTGAATCCGGCCCGCCCGAGGTCCTTCGCGATCCGGTTTGACGTCGTCGAAATGAACTGCATCAGCCCGCGCGCGGCGGCGAACGACTTGACGTCCGTTCTGAATCGCGATTCCTGACGCATGATCGACAGCATGAAACGCGGATCGACTCCGCGCGTTTTCGAATGCTTCAGCAAGTCATCGGCGAATGCCGCCGGATAGAGAAGTCCGGTATGACTGCGTGGAATCAGCCTGATCTCGAAATCGGACGGAACGCGGCGCCAGATTGGTTCCGCGAAAGCGACCGAAAGGTGCGGAAATCCGCTTCGGCCGGCAAGAACCGCGCTCGACAAATCGGACGCCGGACGAGATTTGCGCTGAAATTCCCATTCCGGAAACCACTCGTCAAGAAGACCAAGGAAAAGCAGTTCTCCAACCACCGTTGCCGGAGCCTCCGCGCTCAGCCATCCGCGCGGTGCGGGTTCGGTCAAATCGACTTCAGTTACGCGATATTCCGGAATCAAACGATACGCGGCATCGATCCGCTCGAGCGTCGCCTGATCCGGTGCGATTCTGTACAAAGATTGCGCTGCTTTCCGGACTGCGTCCGCATTTGCAGGCGTCAGCTCAGCCGCCGCCGCAAGCCTGAGTCGGGCAAGAACGCGTTCGACCGCGAACGATGCGGCGGGAATTTGTGTAAGCGCCCGAAGCCGTTCGGTCGCACGCCAGCCGTGATATTCGTCGCGGCCATCGGGGATCGAGAGAAGTTCGGCGATTGCTTCATCGAAACGCTCCAGATTTTCGAACGCGACCGCCCGCAAGATTTTGACCTCGGCCGGGACGGTTCCGCCCGGAACACGCGTGCCGCCAAGATCGCCGAGCGTCAGTAATCGATCAGAATCGGCGATCGCCGCCGGCCAGTCAGCGCCTGAAACCCTGATCCGCAACTTGGCAAACAGCGCGACCGCTTCCGCCGTCTTTCCGCGAAAGACCTCTTCCGCGAGCGTGGCCTGCGCGATCGCTCCGCTGTCGTCGCCGGCGTCGCGCAGGACATCGACGATATTCAGGTACGCCCGGTCGAGCCGTTCGTCGTTCGGATATCGGTCGATAAACGAACGATAGCGCCGGATCGCGCCTTGATGATCGCCAAGACGCGAAAGGGCGCCGGCGGAGTTCGTCAGCGCATCATTTGCCGCCATGTGATCAGGGAATTTGTCGAGAATGCGATCGAACCATTCAAGCGCCTGTTTGTAATCGGACGTCTGCGCCAAACCGCGACCGAGATGGAACATCGCGTCAGGAACGATTCCGGATTCCGGAAACCGATCGACTATCGCCCGTAGGTGAAGCCGTGCATCCGCGAAATCGCGGTTGAATTGATAGATCATCGCCCGCTGGAAATGATCTTCAGCACTGAGTAACGGCGCCCGCAACCCGAAGTCCGGACCCGTGTCGAGCTTGTCGAGACCGATCACGCCGGCAAGAGCGAAATCGTCGGGTTGTTCGGGATTCGCCGTCGTCACGATCAACGATTGAAAGATCGCGCGGGCTTCTGATGCCCGCCCGGCGTGCATCTGCGCTTCGGCGACAAGGACAAGATTTTCGCGGCGTCTGAGATTTGTTCCGCCGCCGTTCGGTATTCCGGTAATCGATATTTGCCGGATCGCGGCGTCATAGTCACGAGAATCAAAATAACTTCGTGCGAGCCTGATCGACGCCGCCTCAGCCAAGAGCGAATCGGGCGCGACGGTCAAAAGTTCCTGCAAGCACAGGCGTTCGAGGAGCAGATTTCCCGAAGATCGGAAAAGTCTCGACAAATGAAACAGTGCATACGGCCGGAGAACCGACCGGCTTGCCGCGACGCGCTGAAAGCTTGCAACCGCGCCGGCGATGTCGCCGACACGCATCTCCAGCCGACCGTTCAGATAGTCCAAATTGTTGATTTCAAAGGATTTCGAGTCGGCATAACGGAGTGAAGCGAGCTCAGTGAGAGCGGATTCATAGTCGCGCCGATCGACCGCAGATCGGACCGCTGCAATGCGATCCTGCGCCGCGACGACGATCGGCGCTACGGCACAGAGCAACAGGATAATTGTCGCGAAAACCGGTCTCATCCGCGATTTACTCTAACCGTTTCGCCAAAATCCGCAAAGAGGAATTGACATGTTGACCGATGTCAATCTATCTTATTGAAAATGACATTCACTTTAAGTTAAGTGAATTTTGAAACACAAAGATATCCGTCGCGTCGCAGGTGTCCCGCCTGAAACGGCCCGCCTTCAAAAAGAACTGCACGCACTTGCGGCGCGACTGGATCCGAATCGAAGGGAAGTATGAAATCAGATGTTCGTAGTTGGAACGGAGCGTTCCTCGCGGTTTTGTTGATGACCTGTGCCGCCCTGGCGCAGACGGGGTTTTCGATCAGGGGGAAAATTACAGATCAGAATCGGTTGCCGATCGCCGGCGCGCGGGTGCGCGTCACGAATCGGGAAGGCGTTGAGCTTCGTTCAGCAACAACCGATACTGCCGGCGAGTTTGAAATCGCCGGTTTGAACGCCGGCCGGTACATGATCCTGATCGACGCCACCGGATTTGCGACCGAGACGGTCGAATCCGCGGGTCAGTCGCCGCTTGAGATTTCGCTCGCGCCGGCGCATGTTGCGGAAGTCGTCTCGATCACGTCAAGCTATCTCGCCGGATCGGATGATGCGCTGCGGCAAACTCCGGGATCGATCGGCGTCATCGACCGCCGCCAACTCGAGAACGCGCGGGTTTCCGATTCGTCCGAGGCGCTTCGGCGCGTCGCCGGCGTCAACACGCGGGACGAAGAAGGACTCGGGCTGCGGCCGAACATCGCGATCCGCGGCACGAACCCGACACGTTCGACCAAGGTACTGCTGCTTGAAGACGGAATTCCGCTGGCCTATGCGCCGTACGGCGACAACGCGTCTTACTATCATCCGCCGAT
Source organism: Pyrinomonadaceae bacterium (assembly GCA_044229875.1). Taxonomy (GTDB): domain Bacteria; phylum Acidobacteriota; class Blastocatellia; order Pyrinomonadales; family Pyrinomonadaceae; genus JAFDVJ01. The sequence goes on from JBGASE010000125.1 coordinate 4,589, forward strand.
CGATCGGTTTGAATCGATCGAGGTTCAAAAAGGATCCGGACAGATCGAATTCGGTCCGGTGACGGTCGCCGGACTCGTCAACTACATCACGCCGAACCCGACCGACCGACCGACGCTGAATCTCAAACTGAGCGGCGGAAACAGGAGCCTTTTCAACGGTAACGCACAGTTCGGAGGAACGTGGGGCAAAACCGGACTGATCTTGAATCTCAATCGCAAACAAGGGCAGGGTGCGCGCGAAAACCTCCGCAGCGGTCTGACCGATGTCAGCACGAAAATCGTCCAAACGTTGACCGATCGCCAGGTCCTGACCGGGAAGTTCTCGGTCTTCGCCGAAGATTCGCGGGTCACCTACTCGGGGCTGACACTCGCCGAATTCATCGCCGATCCGCGTCAGAATCCGTTTCGCAACGATTCGTTTACCGGTCGCCGTTACGGCGCGTCGCTTCAGCACGTGCTGGTTCTGAACGGCAGCGCCGAACTGACAACCAGCGTTTACCACAACTATTTTTCGCGCGATTGGTGGCGACAGTCGTCGAACTCGGGACAGCGTCCGAACCGGCTCAACATCGATCCGGACTGCCGATCGATGGCCGACCTGCTGACGACCTGCGGCAATGAAGGCCGGCTTCGGGATTACCGGACATGGGGAATCGAACCGAAACTCAGCATGCGTTTCGATCTCGGTTCGGTTCGTTACGATCTCGCGACCGGATTCCGCTACGTCAGCGAGAATCAGGACCGGCGGCAACTGAATGGCGATCTTCCCGATTCGCGCGACGGCGCGCTTGTTGAAAGCAACGTCCGGAGAAACCGCGCGCTTTCAGGATTCGCGCAAAATCGATTCATCTACGGCGATCTGGCGATCACCGCCGGACTGCGGATCGAAAAAATAGACTACCGGCGACTCAACCGGCTCAATCAGGCTTCCGGTTCAACCTCGATCACGGAACTCATTCCCGGAATCGGCATTGCTTACAACGTCGCCGGGTCGACGACGGTTTTTGCCGGCATCCACCGAGGCTTTGCCCCGCCGCGGACCGAGGACATCATTTCGAACACGGGCGGCGTCGTTGAAATCGATGCCGAAAAGAGCTGGAATTACGAAGCCGGCATCCGAACGCGTCCGACCGACGGGCTTTCGCTCGAAGCGACGTTATTCCGGACTGATTATTCAAACCAGGTTGTTCCGGCAAGCGTCGCCGGCGGCGTCGGTTCCGTATTCACCAACGGCGGACGAACGCTGCATCAGGGAATCGAGATTGCCGGCCGCGCCGACAGCGCGCCGTTGTTCAAGTCGCGCTTCAATCTCTATTTCCAGTCGAGCGTGACGTTTTTATCGGAAGCCCGGTTCGAATTCGATAGGTTCAGTTCGGTCGGCGGATTCGGGACGGTTTCAGTAAGCGGCAATCGATTGCCGTACGCGCCGCGCGCGACCGTAAACGCAACGCTCGGTTACAATTGGCGCGATTTCGATGGCTTCATAGAGTCGAACTACATTTCAAGACAATTCAGCGACGATCTCAACACCGTAAATTCGATACCTAACGGACAGCGCGGCGCGATCCAGGCGCAAACCTATTTCAATGCGACCGCGAATTACAGACTCGAGAAATTGAAATCGGTGATCTTTGTGACGGTCAAGAACATTTTGGACCGGACGTTTATCGTCGATAGGTCGCGCGGGATTCTGCCGTCGTCGCCGCGTTCGGTTCAAACGGGAATCAAGATCAGCTTTTAGATTACGGGATCGGAACGATGCTCGGACGCGTTCTGAGTGAAGGCAACGGAATATCGCCGGCGAGTCCGTAATCGATGACCGAGGTCATTCCGGACGCGGAATTGAGTACGTACCAGCGCCCGTCACGATAAACGGCGCGATCGGTTTTGCCGTCGCCGTCATAATCGGCGGGCACCGGAATATCGGTCGAAATGCCGTAACGCGTCGTCGTCCGCGATCGGTCGGCCGAGCTTTCGACGATCCAATTACCATCCCGGAAGACCGCGAAATCGGCCCGCCCGTCGCCGGTGTAGTCGGCCGGCACAAGCCGGTCAATTCCGGCCTGACCGAGAACCGTGGTTTGCCATGATTCGTCTGAGCTTCGGCGGACATACCAACGATTTTCGGTCGATCTGAAAATCGCCGCATCCGCCCGACCGTCGCCATCATAATCCGCCGGCACCGGAATGTCCCCGAGCTTGCCCCAGGCGATTGTTGTCGCATATTCGGGGTTGAATCCGTCGGTTGATTTAAGGATGTACCAAATTCCGGTTGAAGGCCGCCAGACCGCGAAATCGTCGTTGCCGTCGCCATCGTAATCACCGACGACAGGTTCGTCGGGCAACCAACCGATCGGGACAAACTGCCGCGTTCCCCAGTTCTGCGTCTGCATCAGTCCGTCGCGCGATCTGAATACGTACCAGATTCCCGATTCAGGCCGCCACACAGCGTGATCTGTCAGGCCGTCGCCGTCAAAATCGCCCGGCACCAGCCGGTCGCTGACAAGACCCCACTTGACGGAATCGGAACTTCCGGATTCGGACGACTGCGTGTACCAACGCGAATCGCCGGGTCTGAATACGGCTAAGTCGGCGCGTCGGTCGAAGTCGAAGAACGGTTGCGCGGCGGCCTGACCGGCAAGCGCCGTCACGGACACGGACAGAAATAGAACGAATTTCGTAAACGGACTCATAAATGTTGCTCGGCATTTGATGAACGGATATCCGCACATCTTTTGCGATCAGCCGATCGCCGCGCATTGTCTTTCGGTTTCACTTCCGTAACATTCACAATCGGCGCGAGATTCCGTAAAATAAAACCGTTATGACAGTCAATATTCTGAGCGGCAAGGAGTTTGCCGACGCCATTAAGCAAGAGGTCGCAGCCGATGTCGCGCGGCTCGGATATCGTCCGACATTGACCGTCGTGCGCGTCGGTGAAGATCCGGCGTCGGCCGTTTACGTCGGCAGCAAGGTCCGGACGGCGGAAGAGATCGGGATCATTTCCGAGCATTGCCATTTGCCGGCGGAGACAACGCGCGAGGAATTGCTGCGCGTCGTCGACGAGCTGAACGCACGGCCGGACGTCGACGGAATCCTCGTTCAACTGCCGCTTCCGCCGCAAATCGATGAGCGCGAGATCCTCGAACGGATCGATCCCGCAAAGGACGTCGACGGGTTTCATCCGGTAAATGTCGGCAAATTGTGGCAGGGTCAAAAATCGCTGGTTCCTTGCACGCCCGCGGGCGTCATCGAAATTCTGAAACGATCGGGGATTCAGATCGCCAGCGCGAACGCGGTCGTCATCGGCCGCAGCAACATCGTCGGCAAACCGATGGCGGCGCTGCTCGTCAAAGAAAGCGCGACGGTTACGATCTGTCATTCGCGGACGAAAGATCTTGAACAGGTCGCGTCGCAGGCCGATATTCTGATCGCCGCGATTGGCCGCGCCGGATTCGTTCGCGGTGCGCACATCAAGCCCGGTGCAACGGTCATCGACGTCGGAATCAACAACGTCACGAGCGAAACGCTCGCGCGCGAGCTGTTCGGCGACGACGAGATCGAACGGCGGCTGAACACGATTGCCAAGCGCGGGTTTACGCTCGTCGGCGATGTTTGTCCGAAAGACGCGAAGTCGGTCGCCGGCAATTTCACGCCGGTTCCGGGCGGCGTCGGTCTGCTGACCGTTGCGATGCTGATGAAAAACACCGTCGATGCCGCGAAAATGCGCCGCGGGTGAGCACGAGGTTACTTTCCGGCGCCGGCGCCGGCGCGCGCGCTTTCGTACATGGCGATCCAGGCTTCCGGCGTCAGCTTTGATGCGAGTTCGCCGATCAAATCGAACGGGATCGCTTCCGGCTTTTTGAAGCGGATGCAGCTTTTCCCCATGTCGAGCTTTCCGGCGACGCGCTCGGCGTATTCGGTGCGGAACCAGTCAAGCAGTTTCGGGTCGCCGTAAACGCCCAGATGGTAAACGGCGATGAAGTTTTTTTGCGAGGCGACGCTCATCACCGCGAGCGGAATGTTTTTACCGACGTGATAGCCGGCGGGGTAAGTTGACAGCGGCACGGCGTAGGTCAGCATTCCGTAACCCATCGTTTCGACGAATCCGGGCGGAAGGTTCTTTCTGATCTCGTCACGCAGGCGGGCGACCGCTTCGCGTCTCTCGATCGGCAAAGATGCGATATACTCGTCGGGTGTTTTGGCGTCTGACGTCATGCTCGAAACTCCTTTTTTCGGTCGATCATACACTATGAATTTCGAAGATTACCAGAACGAAGCCAAACAGACCGCGCTCTATCCGCGGCGGCTGAGCAATCTTGAATATCCGACGCTCGGGCTGGCCGGTGAAGCCGGCGAGGTGGCGAACATCGTCAAAAAGATCCAGCGCGATTTCGGCGGCGAAATTACGGACGAGATCCGCATCAAACTCAAAGACGAGCTTGGCGACGTGCTTTGGTACATTTCGGCATGCGCCGACGAACTTGGATTGACGCTGGCCGAGATCGCCGACTACAACGTCGCGAAATTGGCGAAAAGGCACGGAAGATAGTTTCCGCGTGATGGACGATGCTGAAAGTCGGATTGACCGGTTCGATCGCCGTTGGCAAAAGCTATGTTTGCGAAGTGTTTCGCGAACTCGGCGCGCATGTGCTCGATGCCGATCGGACGGCGCGCGAGGTGGTCGCCAGGGGAAGTGACGGGCTGAAGCGGATCACGGACGAATTCGGCCCGGAAGTGATCGGTGCCGACGGCGGACTTGACCGCCCGAAAATGGCGTCGATCGTTTTTGCCGACGAGAAAAAGCGGCAACTGCTGAACTCGATCGTTCATCCGCTTGTCCGTGAATCGCAGGACATTTGGCTCGCCGCGCGTGAAGCTGAAGATCCGGACGGTATCGCGATCATCGACGCGGCGTTGTTGATCGAATCCGGCGGTTATCGTCGGCTCGGCAAACTAATTGTCGTTTGGTGCGATCCCGAAGTACAATTGGAAAGACTCAAACAACGAAACGGTTTTGACGAAGCCGAGGCCCGCAAACGTATCTCGGCGCAGATGCCGCAGGAAGAAAAAAAGCGGTTCGCGGACTTTCTGATTGAAACCAACGGAAGTTTCGACGATACGCGGCGTCGGACGATTGAAGTTTTCGACGCGTTGAAACTTTTACCAAGGTAAGTGATGAAACAGCCCAGTTTGCATCGTTTGGGAATCCGCATCGCGCTGGCATTTGCCGCGGCGATCGTCTTCGCATCATGCAGCGAGCTCGAAAAGCCAAAGACCGAGCCGTTCTATTCTCAAACCGCGCCGCCGCAGAAACGGGAATTCCGGTGGAGCAACGGCAAAGCGCCGAAAAGTTTCGATCCGGCGTTTGCGTCGGCGCCGCCCGAATCCGATATCGTCCGCGCGATCTTCGACGGCCTGACCGATCTTGATCCGAAATCGTTGCGCCCGGTTCCGGCGCTTGCGCAGAAATGGGAAGTTTCGGACGACGGGCTGACCTGGACTTTTCACCTTCGCAAGGACGCGCGCTGGTCAAACGGAGAGCGAGTCACCGCCAAAGACTTTGTCAGATCGTGGAAACGTGTCGCGGAACTCGGCACAAAAGTCGTCGACCGGCGGTTGTTCGAGAATATCGTCGGGATGCGCAGCGATCCGCAGATTCCGACGCCGGTGGCGAACGCCGATCCGGTAACCGTCGAACCTGCAGCATCACCGGAAAAGACTGCCGCGCCCGCTCCGGTGTCGACCGTTGCTCCGGGCTCGGATCCGGCAACATTACCGGTGCGGCCGACCCCGCCGGCCGATCCGGAAAAATTGACCGCGACCGGCGTCGTCGCCGTCGATCCGCACACGCTGCGGGTGAAGCTTGTCCAACCGGACGCGGATTTTCCGGCGCTCGTCGCGCATCCGCTGTTCAAACCGGTCTGGGGCGACGGAAAGGATTTTGAGAACGGCAAGCTTTTCGCCGGTGTCGTCACGAGCGGCGCGTTTCGGATCGCCTCGGTCGGGCTTGACGGCGTCACGCTCGATCGCTCGGACAGTTACTGGGACCGCGAACGCGTCGGGCTCGACCGCGTTCGGTTCGTCCCGTATGATTCGGCCGAAAAAGCGCTTGAAGCGTATCGGCTCGGCGAGATCGATGCCGTCACGAACGCGCATTTCGAACCGCTCGCGCTCAAACTTCTGAAGCCATTCGAGGATTTCCGGCAGACGACGCACGCGGCGCTCAATTTCTACGAGGTTAATCTCAAAAAGGCTCCGTTCAGCGATCGCCGCGTCCGCGAGGCGCTGGCCGGAGCGATCGAGCGCGAACGGCTGACCGACGACGAACTCGACGGCGCGACGCGTCCGGCAATGTCGTTCCTGCCGTTTGGCGACGGCGAACGACAGACAATTTCCGAAGACAAGGAGAAATCGCGGCAGTTGTTGGCCGAAGCGGGATTCCCGAATGGCGAGAATTTTCCGACGATCAAACTTGTCATCAACCGGAACGACGTTCAGCAGCGCGTCGCCCGGCTCGTCGCCAAAATGTGGGAAGAAGATCTGAAGGTGCGGACCGTGATCGTTCCGGTCGAAGCCGCCGAGATCGAAAAGATCCGTGCGAGCGGCGAGTTCGACCTTATCCGCCGCGGCGTCGTGCTGCCGGCCGCCGACGAAAAGTCGGCTCTGCTTTCGATCTTTGCACCGCCGTCTGTCGCGCCGACGCCCGCCGATCCGAGTGTCTCGCCCGTTCCGGCGCCGAGCGTCACGCCTGAACCTTCGTCGAGCGATGTTGATTCCGTGACTGCCCCGTCATCGTCCGAACAGTTGCCGGCCGGGTTCGATCATTCTGAGGCCATCGCCGACATTCCGGCAATCCCGATCTATTTCCCGACGTCT
>JBGASE010000125.1:11495-15410 GCA_044229875.1 Pyrinomonadaceae bacterium
AATCCATCATAGTCCGCGATCGGAATCATCTTGCCTGCAAAAGTCTTAACGTGTTAACTTTTATGCGGTTGCAAGTTCGATCCTGTTCCATCCAAACGCGTTTTCAAGCCGAAATTTTTTCCGACAGAGGGTTTTCGCGAAATGGCAAGATTCAAGTTTCTCAGGGCACGTGCATTCGTTTTGCTCGCCGCGTTGATTGTTTCAGGTTGTACAAGCAGCGCCAACTCGCGCTATTTCGGCAGTTCCAAGCCTGCCGGAGACAACGTCCTTCGATACATTTCAGGATCCGAACCGGCGTCGCTCGACCCGCATGTTTCGGGCGGCCAGCCTGAAGCGAGGATCTACGGTGCGCTCTTTGAGGGGCTGGTCGATTATCACCCGAAGACGCTGCAGCCGATTCCGGCCCTCGCCGAACGCTGGGAGATCTCCCCGAACGTCGACGAATTCATCTTTCATCTCCGCAAGAATGGCAAATTCAGCGACGGCAAACCGATCACGGCGCATGACTTTGTTTACAGTTTGCGACGCGGATTCAGGCCGGCGGTCATTTCACAAACGGCGCCTCTGGGATGGTTTATCAAGAATGCTGAAGCGTTCAACAGTCATCAGATGTACGTCCGTCGCGGCGGAAATTTCGTTCTCGAAAACGATGTCGCCGACGAGGCTCCGCCGGCCGTGCAGCGGACAACATTCGGCCCCGAAACCGAGTTCAGCAAGTTTCTTCATTCTCCGTCGCGGCTCACCGTTCCCGACGAACCGCTCAAACGGGCGCAGGCGTTCGAGGGAAATCCGAAGCTCAAAGAGTTGATGAAATTCAACGCGGCCGAAATCAAGAACCCGGCCGGATTTTTGTCGAAGCTCAAGTCGGCCGAGGATCCGCTCGGCAAATATCTCGCGACGCAGATCGGCGCCGACAAGATCGCATGCGCCGACGATTGCGGGCCTGATGCCGCTCAGATCATCGCCGCCGGGCTGAACAAGGCGATCGACGCGGAATCGATTTTCGCGACCGATTGGTTCGGCAGTGTCACTTTGTCAGAGGAGTCAAAGGGGCTAGCCGATGCGCTCGCGGCCGAAAACAAGAAGCGGACCGATGCTAACGCGAAGATCGACGAAGAAATCGCGCAGATGACCGACGCCGCGAAGATCGCCGAAAAGGAAAAGTCGAAACGCAAGCTGATCGGCAAACTTTCGTACGCGAACCGCTTCGTAATTGAACAGTCCTATCCTGAAGAACTGGGCGCGGTTGAGGTCGCCGAAATTCCGTCGACCGATATCGGCGTCGAAGCGCTTGACGAATACACGCTACGGATCACGCTTCGCCAGCCGGCGCCGTTCTTTCTCGGACTGCTGACGCACCAGTTCTTCCGGGTCGTTCCGTCGCAGTCGATCGAGGAGCATGGCAAGAATTGGACGCGGCCCGGCAACATCGTCACCAGCGGCCAGTTTCGTGTCCGCGAATATCATCCGTACGACAAACTCGTCGTCGAGCGTGATCCGAATTACTGGGATCATAAAAACGTTCATCTCGACGCGATCGAGTTTTACATGATCGAAGAGCTGACGACGATGCTCAATCTTTACAAGGCCGGCGCGGTTGACGCGCTTCTCAACCATTCGGTCCCGACGGCATATGTCGACGTCTTGGCCCAATACAAGGACGAGTGGATGAATCTGCCGGAAAATGCGACCGCGTATTACAGCTTCAATACCAAAAAGGCGCCGTTCGACAACCCGAAACTTCGCCTCGCTTTCGCGCTGGCTCTCGACCGCGAAGCGCTGTCGTCATTCAGAAAGGTGACGAAACCTTTGTTTTTCTACGCGCCTTCGGGCATTTTTCCCGACTACGACATGGCGATGGAGAAGGTCGGAGAAGAGGTCCGGAAAGAGAAGGGGCTGACGCCCGAAGTCTGGGCGAACCGCAAGAAACTGTTCGATCCGGCGTATGCGCGGCAGTTGCTTTCCGAGGCTGGCTTTCCGGTGATCGAAAAGGACGGAAAGTTCGAATGTCCGACGTTTCCGACCGATAAGGCTTCGCTCAACTACAACAAAGGGGAAAACAATCAGGCGGTCGCCGAGTTCATCCAGGCGCAATGGACGCGAAATCTCGGCGTTACGATCCCGCTCAAGAATCAGGAGTTCAAGACGTTTCTTGCCGATCGCAACGCGATGCGTTACGAGGGGATGGCGCAGAGCCTTTGGGGCGGCGACTACACCGATCCGTTCACGTTTCTCGGGCTTCATTACGGAGCGGTCAACGACGGCGGTTCGGGGTTCTTTGATCCGAAATACGACAAGCTTCTGAACGACGCCAATGCCGAACTCGATCCGCAGAAGCGTTACGAAATGCTCGCCCGGGCCGAGTATTACCTGATCGATCAGATGCCGGCGATGCCGCTCACGATCAACGCCACGAACTGGGTCAAAAAGCCGTGGATCAAAGGACTTTATCCGAATTCCGGATCTTTGTTTTCATGGAAGTTTGTCTATATCGAACGCGACCCGGCGAAATGGGATACGGATGTCGAAAAGATCATGGAGCGCGATGACCCGAAGGTCGTCGAACAGTTGAAGGCACTCGAAGCTACGGCCGGGAAATAACCTATGCATCGATTTATTTTGCGACGCCTGTTGTTGATCATTCCGATGGCATTGATCGTGATCACCCTGACCTGGGGTTTGATCCGGATCGCGCCGGGAACGTTCTATTCCGCCGAAAAGAAACTGCCGGCCGCCGTCGAAGCCAACATCAAGAAGAAATACGGGCTCGACAAACCGTGGTACACGCAGTACGGGCTGATGATGTGGAACGTCGTCCGAGGGGATTTCGGCGATTCGCTCAAATACGAAGGGCAATCGGTCAATGAGATCATCCGACGCCATTTTCCGTATTCGGCGACGCTCGGCATTCTCGCCTATTCGCTCGCGTTGCTGATCGGTCTGACGGCCGGGATCATCGCTTCGCTCAAGCAGAATTCGATGTTCGATTACGGATCGATGTCGTTTGCGATGCTCGGTTTGTCGGTTCCGAATTTCGTTCTCGGGCCGCTCCTCGTCGTCGTTTTCTCGCTCGGGCTTTTCTGGCTTCCGCCGGCGCGCTGGAGCCTCGCCGGGCTGGTCCTTCCGGTGATCACGCTGGCGGCGATCTATTCGGCGTACATTGCCCGGCTGACGCGCGCCGGAATGCTTGAAGTGATGCGTTCAGACTACATCCGTACGGCGCGCGCCAAAGGGCTTGACGAAAAAACGGTCCTGCTCAGACACGGGATCCGCGGCGGTCTGATCCCCGTGATCTCGTTTACCGGACCGGCGCTGGCGGCGCTTCTGGCCGGCACGGTGGTCGTCGAAAAGATCTTTGCGATCCCCGGGCTCGGCAAGATTTTCATCGAAGCCGTGCTCAACCGCGATGAGCCGCTGGTTCTCGGGATCGTCGCATTTCTTTCGATCCTGATTATGGTTTTCAACCTTTTGGTGGACATTTCCTACGGATTTCTCGATCCGCGAATTCGCTACGAATAGACGTTTTATGACGCAAGAACCAGAGATCATCAAAGGTGCATCGCTTTGGGCCGACGCCTACAAACGTTTGTTGAAGAACAAGTTGGCGGTATTCGGCCTGATCGTCATCGTGTTCATGTCGATCGCGGTGATCGTCGGCCCGCCGATGATTGAAGCAACGTCGGGATTCACTTACGACAAACAGCCCGAACAAAAGGAACTCGTCAAATCGTTCCCGCCGTCGTTCGAGCATCCGATGGGAACCGACGATCTTGGGCGCGACATTCTGGCGCGCGTGCTGCAGGGCGGTAGAATCTCGCTGATGGTGGCCGTCATCTCGACCGTGATGTCGCTGTTGATCGGCGTCTCTTACGGCGCGATCGCCGGATATGTCGGAGGATTCATCGACAATCTGAT
>JBGASE010000126.1:0-10234 GCA_044229875.1 Pyrinomonadaceae bacterium
ATCATGAATCCTGCTTCATGATTCAAAATTCAAGACTCAACATTCAAGATTGATTGGAATTCTTGAATGTTGAGTCTTGAATTTTGAACAAACCATCAGTTTAGGACAGCAACGATTTTGGATTTTGGATTTTGGGTTTTGGATTTTCGATTTTGGATTTTGGATTTTGGATTTTCGTCTTTCGCGTTAAGGTGCCACGTAGAAACATCTGAAAAAACCCGTCTGTCGTCCCCGAAAAGGGCTGGCAGACGGGTTTTCATTTTTAGGGCGCGCGACTTTGGATTGTTGATCTTAAAGAACCATTGACGAGCTAATTGACACGCGATCCGCGGTTACGACCCTTTATTGCGTACTGATTTCTGATCGCACGACAATCCAAAATCCGAAATCCGAAATCCGAAATCAAATTCTACTTCCCTCCCGTCATCATCAGCCCGATTTCTTCGATCGATGTCGATCTCGGATCGACATCGCCGACGATCTTGCCTTCGCGGATCACGAGCAATCGGTCGGCAAGCGCCGTAACTTCCTCAAGTTCGGCCGAAACGAGCAGGATCGCCGATCCCGAATCGCGCAGCCCGATCAGCTTCCGGTGAATGAATTCGATCGCACCGATATCGACGCCGCGGGTCGGCTGCGACACCAAAAGAAGTTTGGGGTTGATATCGAATTCACGGCCGATGATCAGTTTTTGCTGATTTCCGCCCGACAGTGATTTCGCCGCGAGCGTCGGATCGGGCGGTCTGACATCGAAATTTTCGATGATCGACGCAACCCGCTTGTCGATCGTCGCCTGATTGAGAAATCCCGAACTCGCGACCGGCGCGCGGTAATGAACCCCGAGGATCGAATTTTCGGCAAGATCCGAGTTGAGCAGCAAGCCGCGTTTGTGCCGGTCTTCAGGGATATGGGCGATTCCGAGCTCAATTCTCTGCCGAACGGACAGCTTCGAAATATCGCGTCGGTCAAGCTTGATCGTCCCCGAGCGAACCGGTTTCAAGCCGGCGATCGCTTCGATCAGTTCCGTCTGTCCGTTCCCCTCGATTCCGGCGATTCCGACAATCTCGCCGGCCTGAACTTCAAACGACACATCGTCGGCCGCCAGACCATGGCGCCCGTCAATACTGACAGATTCGATATTCAGAACCGCTGCCTTTGGACGCGCCTCGGTTTTTTCGACACGCAGCAGTACGTCGCGCCCGACGATCATCCGCGCCAGATCCTTGGCGCTCGTTTCGGCCGTCTTGACGTTTCCGACAACCGCTCCGTCACGCATCACGGTGACGTTGTCCGAAATCGCCAATACTTCTTCGAGCTTGTGGGTGATGATGACGATCGTCTTTCCCTGCTCGCGCATCCGCCGCAAAATGTTGAAAAAATCCTCGACCTCCTGCGGCGTAAGAACCGCGGTCGGTTCGTCGAGAATCAGAAATTCCGCCTTGCGGTACAACGCCTTCAGAAGTTCGACCCGTTGCTGCGCTCCGACCGAAAGATCTTCGATCATCGCATGCGGATCGACGCCGAGCCGGAGTTCGTCGGACAGCGCGCGGATCTCCTTGTTCGCCTTTTTCCAATCGATGCTTGCCTGATTTCCGCCTTCGGCACCGAGAATGATGTTCTCGCCGACCGTCATCGTATCGACAAGCATGAAATGCTGATGGACCATGCCGATCCCGAGCCTGATCGCATCGTGCGGATTGTTGATCGCCACCGGCGCACCGCCGTAGAGGATCTCGCCCGAATCGGCCCGATAGAAACCGTAGGCGATCCGCATGATCGTCGATTTCCCGGCCCCGTTCTCGCCGACGATCGCATGAATTGTTCCCGGTTCAACCCTGATCGACACGTCCCGGTTTGCCGTAACATTGCCGAAAGTCTTCGTGATGTTTTTTAATTCGAGCATGATTCTTTAGCAAGCGCAAAGTGAAGAGTGTCGGAGAGTGCAGAGTGCAGAGTGCAAAGTGCAGGGTGCAAAGTGCAGAGTGCAAAGTGCAGAGTGCAAAGTTCACAATTGACAATGGACAACTACAATCCAAACTCTTCACTTTTCACTCTGCACTTTGCACTTTGCACTCAACTCCCCACTCTGCACTTTGCACTTTGCACTCAACTCCTCACTCTGCACTTTGCACTTTGCACTCCTCACTATGCACTTTGCACTTTGCACTTTGCACTGTCTTTCCTATCATTTCGCCATCGCGTCCGTGACTTTGATCTCGCCGCCGATGATCTTTGTTTTGGCGGTCTCGACCTTGTCGATAACGTCTTTTGTGATCAATGACTTATTGTGTTCGTCCATGGCGTAGGCGACGCCGTCCTTGTCGAGCCCGAAGGCGTGGAATCCGGACTTGAATTCCTTCGCCAACACTTCTTTGACGACATCGTAAACGGCGTTGTCGACGCGCTTGACCATCGACGTCAGCACGAAGCCCGGCTTGACCATGTTCTGGTTTGAATCGACGCCGATCACGAACTTGTTCGCTTCGCCCTGCGGATTTCGGCCGTATTGTTCGACGGCGTCGAACGCGCCGAGCCCCGAGTTTCCGGCGGCGGTAAAGATCACGTCCGCGCCCTGGCCGATCTGCGACAGCGCGAGTTCCTTGCCTTTGCCGGGATTGTTCCAGGCGGCGTCCGTGACTCCGACGTAATTGTCGATGACCTTAATGTTCGGATTGACCGACCGCGCGCCTTCTTCATAACCGGTCTCAAACTTGTGGATCAGCGGAATGTCCATGCCGCCGATGAACCCGAGAACTCCGGACTTCGACTTCGACGCCGCGATCATCCCGACGAGAAACGATCCTTCATGTTCGCGGAACACGAGCGACGCAACATTTCCCTTCGGCGTTTTGCCGTCCGCTTCGAAGATCACGCCGTCAACGATCGCGAATTTGATGTTCGGATAATCGGTCGCGACCGCCTGCATAATCGGTCCCTGCGCGAATCCGACACCGATGATGAGATCGAAATCACGCTCGGCAAACGCGCGCATCGCCGGTTCGATCGATGTCGGATTTCCGGGCTCGACGTCATAGAGGCAAATTCCAAGGTCTTTCTCGGCCCGCTTGACGCCGTCCCACGCCGCGGCGTTGAACGACCGGTCATTCTTCCCGCCGATATCGAAAACGATCCCGACCTTGATGTTGCACTGGCGCTGCGCCTCAATTTTCGAACCGCACGACGCGCCGAAAATTGTAACGGCGATGAGAACAACGATAATTTGAACGATCTTCATAACTTTTGCGTGATTCTGCCGGACCGTCCGGTCAACGAACGACTTCACGAATCAACCCCGGATTTGTCGGTTTTTCCTCGCCTATTTTATACGCACTTCGCAATTTTTCACTAATCGCGGCGGCCTGCGTCTTCGATCGCGCAAAGATCGTCGCGATCTCGTCGCCCGCCTTGACCGAATCACCGAGCCGGACGCCGCATTCCAGCCCGACAGCGTAATCGATCGAGTCTTCCGCCTTGACGCGTCCGCCGCCGATCTCGCAGATCGCGGCGCCGACGAGTCGCGTTTCGACCTCGGTAACGAATCCGCTCTCGCGCGATTTCACCGGAACCTTGACGATCCCCTTTTCAAGCATCAGTCGCGGGTCGTCGCAGATCTTCGGATCGCCGTTTTGAAGCAACAGATTTTCGCGGAATTTCTCAAGCGCGCTGCCGTCCCAAAGCTTTTCAAGGCAAAGGGCGTTTGCCTCGTCAAGATCGGCGGCGACGCCCGTCAGAACCAGCATCCGCGCGGTCAGTTCGATCGAAAGGTCGAGCGTCGGCTGCGCAAGTTCATCGACCTCGCCGCGAAGAATCTGCAGGCACTCATAAACTTCGAGTGCGTTTCCTACAAATTTTCCGAGCGGCTGGCTCATGTCGGAAATCACCGCCTCGGTATTGACACCAAAGTCATTTCCGGCGGCGACAAGGTATTTGGCGAGAACCCGCGCGTCCCAGTGGTTTTCCATGAACGCGCCGTTTCCTGTCTTGACGTCGAGCACCAGCGCGTCGAGCCCCTCGGCCAGTTTCTTTGACATGATCGAGGCCACGATCAGCGGCACCGATTCGACCATCGCGCATGCGTCGCGAAGCGCATACAGCTTGCGGTCGGCCGGTACGATGCGCTTCGTCTGGCCGGCGAGCGCGAATCCGCATTTCCTGAGCGTTTGCTTGATCTGCGATTTTGTCAGCCGGACGTTGTAGCCGGCGATCGATTCAAGCTTGTCGAGCGTTCCGCCTGTATGCCCGAGCCCGCGGCCCGAAATCATCGGAACGGCAACGCCGCACGCCGCCGCGAGCGGCGCGATGATCAGCGACGTCTTGTCGCCGACGCCTCCGGTCGAGTGTTTGTCGGCCTTCGGCGCGTCGATATCACTGAAATCAAGCGTTTCACCCGAATACAGCATCGCCTTCACGAGCGCGCTTTGCTCGCTCAGATTGAGGCCGTGGATGAACATCGCCATCACCAGCGCCGTGATCTGATAATCGGCCCAGCTTCCGTCGCTCACGCCGGAAATGAAGGCCTCGATCTCTTCTTCTGAGAAACGTGCGCCGTCGCGCTTTTTGCGGATCAGGTCTTGTGGAGTCATTATCGACAACTTTAGCAAATTTCAATTCGAATTTCGTCAAAAAAATATTGCTCTTCCAACTCGCAAGGGCGATAATTGAAGTCCGTTAATCTGAGAGGTGAGAAAGCAGTAATGAAACATATCAAACTCGTCGTCGGCGTCGTCACTTTTGTCCTGTCATTTATGTTTTCGATCGGGATCGTCAAGATCGTCAGCCCGGCTGCGAGCCCGACTTTCGGGACTGGTTTTTTCAGCAAACATGGCGGCGATTCGCAGCTTGCGCTTGATCTTGAAGCGTTTATCGAACGCGATCAGTCAAACACCGGAAGCGACTCGCGAACTTGGTCGAGAGGCGAGGTTTCACCGCGCGGCGCAAAACGCGTGATGCAATATTGGAACGGATCAGTTTTGCAGGATGTCAGCGCTTTTCCGGAGGATTTTCAGGACGCGTGGAACGATCACATGGACGCCTGGGGCGATTTCGCGAAATATCTCGACGAAAACAAGGGCCGGGCGATGACGCAGGCGGAATTTCTGGCCGAAACGCGTGAGCTAAATCACGAAATCAACGTCACCTGGTCGGTCGTACTCCGAAGTGCGAGATCGCACGGAGCGCACGTCAAATAACCATTGTCGTCAAGACACGGGAAATTCGTTTTCCAGCGTCGGCGGACGATATTGCCGGGCATGTGCAGACACGAATTTCAAGGTTCCTTCAACACCAGTTTCGGACTCGAGCGTCCCAACATCCCACAGTTTGGCGTGTTTCGCGTATTTCGCGGGCAGGCACTTGACTATCGTGCAGGCTTCAGCAAAACAACGGCATCGACGCGGATCGCGCGGCCTTCCCCGACGGCATCGACACCCTCACCGGTTTTTGCCTTGACCGAAACCTGATCAACCGAAATTCCGAGCGCGGCGGCGATGTTTGATCGCATCTGATCAATATGCGACCGGAGTTTCGGGCGTTCAAGACTGATGGTCGAATCGAGATTGCAGATCTCGTATCCGCGGTTATGCATCAGCCGCGCGGCCTCTTTGAGAAAAACGAAACTGTCGGCGCCTTGCCAACGCGGATCGCGATCCGGGAAATGCTGGCCGATATCGCCGGCCGATATCGCGCCGAGGATCGCGTCGGTGATCGCATGCGTCAGCGCGTCGGCATCGGAATGACCGACGGCACCGACGTCCGAATCGATCCCGACGCCGCCGATGATCAGTTTCCGTCCGGCTTCGAGCCGGTGAATGTCGTTGCCGTAGCCGATTCGCATCATCGTTCGAGAAAAAGTTCGGCGATCGACAGATCGTCCGGAGTCGTGACCTTGATATTGCGCGGACTGCCTTCGACAACCTTGATCGCAACTCCAAGTTTTTCAACAAGATAGCATTCGTCCGTCGCGGCGTCGGTGAGATCGGCGTCGTGAAACGCGCGGCGCAAAAGATCGAACCTGAAGGCCTGCGGCGTGAGCGCCCGGCGAAGCGCGGCGCGATCGACCGTCGATTTTATGACGCCGCCCG
Organism: Pyrinomonadaceae bacterium; assembly: GCA_044229875.1. Classification (GTDB taxonomy): domain Bacteria; phylum Acidobacteriota; class Blastocatellia; order Pyrinomonadales; family Pyrinomonadaceae; genus JAFDVJ01. The sequence continues at coordinate 6,081 of JBGASE010000126.1, forward strand.
AAACCTGTTTGATCGTATCAGTTACCCGCGCCGTCAGACATGCCGCGCCGAACTCCTCGGCTGCACGGACGGTCGCGCCGATGTCGTCGACCGAAACCAGAGGCCGCGCGCCGTCGTGAACCGCGACGATCGTGCACGCCGGTGAAACCGCTTCGAGCCCGTTGCTGACGGATTCCGCGCGCGTCGCACCGCCGGCGACGATCCGCGAAACCTTTCTGATTCCGTAAATCCCGACAAGCCTCGAGAATTCGGTTACGCGATCGGCCGCGAGGACGAGGATCACCGAATCGATCGACGGGCTTCGCTCAAAGCACTCAAGCGTGTGCACCAGCAACGGTTTACCGCCGATATCGATGAATTGTTTGGGAGTTTCGCCGCCGAAACGGGTTCCGCTTCCGGCGGCGACGATGATTGCGGTATTCATAAAAGCGCGGCGGCTTATGTTTCTTCGATGATCGTGTTCTGGCGCAGTTCGCGGGTCGCCTTTTTGAATCCGACCGATCGCGAATCATGAATGCTCATCGGCGTTTCGCCGGATTCCGACGATTCTTCCCAAAGCCGGCCAAAGATCATTTTTCCGGCGGTCGTCTGAAGCACGCTGGTGACGGCGATGTCGGCCGTCTTCCCGATCAGCCGGCGCGCGTTGTCAACCACGACCATTGTGCCGTCATCGAGATAAGCGACGCCCTGATTGTATTCCTTGCCTTCCTTGAGAATGAAAACGCGCATCGCCTCACCCGGCAGGACAACCGGCTTGAGCGCGTTAGCAAGTTCGTTGATGTTCAGCACCTGAACGCCGCGGAGCTGCGACACTTTGTTGAGATTGAAGTCGTTGGTAACGATCACCGCGTCAAGTTGTTTGCCGAGTTCGATAAGTTTGAGATCGACCTCTTTGACTTGCGGAAAATCGGTTTCGATTATCCTCACGTCGAGCTTTGAGTTGTTGCGCAACCGCTGGAGCATATCAAGGCCGCGACGGCCGCGCTGGCGTTTGCTCGAATCAGGCGAATCGGCAACCTGCTGAAGTTCGGTAAGAATGAACTGCGGAATGATCAGTGTCCCGCCGAGAAATCCGGTCTCGGCAACGTCCGCAATGCGTCCGTCTATGATCACAGACGTATCAAGGATCCTGTAATCGGTCTCAGTGGTCTTGTCGCTGAAAATCCCGCCGAGCGCCGACAGATCAATGAATTCGCCCTTCGCGGCACCGACCATGAGGCCGATGTAACCCATGAAAAACGCGAGCGCAACGGTCAGAAACGTCTTGGTTTCAGCCGAGACCGCGTGCGTTTCCTGATGACTGATGAGCGTTCCGATCATGTATGCACCAACGATTCCGAGGATCGAACCGACCGCGGCGCCGATCACTGACTTCAAGCTGACCTGACGGGCGCGCATTTCAAGACCGATGACCATCAGCCCGACGATCGACCCGATTATGCCAGACAACAGTCTTCTGACTTCTTCGGATGCTTCGAAATGCTCGTTCAGCTTCAGCGGATTCAAAGCGTAGCCGGTCAATGCCAGCAACACGACGAATCCAACCCTAATCATAAGAACGTCAATTTTCATCCAGTCGAAATTTTATCACGAAGTGTCTGTAAGTCTGCAATCGCGGTTATTTGACGACGATTGTCTGTCCGTTGATCGCGGTCGCTTCCGACGACAGCAGGAAGAGGACCGCCCGCGCCACATCATCCGGCGCGATGCCCGTCCGCGATATCGTCAGACCGTCGCTGACCGCCGTCGCGACGCCTTCGCAAACAACTGCGTTCACCCTGAAACTTCGCGGCAATACATTTGCCATTGCCCGCGTCATGCCCTCGACCCCGCCGCGAATCGTCTCCGCGATCACCTGATCGGCCGCGTCGTCGCGTGGCGGAACAACGCAGACAATGCGCGCCTTTGGCCGCTCTTTCATCAGCGCCAATGCCTGCGAAACAAAAACGTACGGCACCTTCAAACCGCCTCCGGCGATGCCGTCGAGCGTCGGCTCGTCAAAGTCTGTAAACGACGATTCGGCGATCGGTTTCAAACAAATGACGATGAGATCGATGCGGCCGAACATCGAATCGATTTTCGCGATCGCCTCGCAGACGGCCGGGGCCGAATGGAGATTTACCGTGATCGACGCCGCGACCGTGCCCAGCGATTCAAGCTCGCGCGAAGCAAAATCGTCGGAGGCTGAATCGTCGACGACGACGACGAATGCGCCGAGCATCGCCAACTGAAGCGCCGAAGCGCGACCGATCGGGCTGTTGCCGCCGACGACAATCGCGACTTTTTCCGAAAACGCGTGTATTGACTGCATCTTTCAGAGAATAACCAAAGCCGCAGCCGGAAACAAAAGAGTGCTGTCAATCGGCAGTCGGTTTTGATAGAGTATTCGGAAATGATTCTGCGATCCGTGCAATTGATCCTGCTGCTCATGGTCGTCGCCGGCACCGGCTTGTCGGTTCGCGCCTTGCCGGTCAAGATCGAATCCGGCTCGCTGTTTCTCGGCGGAACACAGTTCGACACCCCGGATTACCAGACATATCTCGAATTCGATATCAACGGCCGATCGGAGATGCCGCGCCGAATCTATCGGATGAGTGCCGAACAACCGTACAGCGTTTACCTCAACTTCCCGAGCCAGCCCGGCGGCACCATAAATTATCGTTTGGTGATGCCGTACGGGCCGCAACGCCTTGCGATCAACGATACGCCGATCTATCCGGTGTGGTACGGCGACTGTATATGGAATCTTTCATCGTCGATCGTCACGCCGCTGCCGACCGAGATGCCGCCACCTCAGTTCGTCGTCGTTAGTTCCCCGTTTTCGATGAGCGGCACGACGCTCTTCTTCGGCGGCCGGAGCGGCGGATTCAAGACCGTCGGCCACGGAACATTGCAGGTCCAGTTCGAATTCATCGGCCGCGAATACTACATGCGCGCCGCCCGATTCACGTTCGGCGACGAAGTGCCGACCGCCGACTTCACGAAATAATGGCCAAAACACCTCAAACCGTCTACGTCTGCCAGAACTGCGGACGCCAGGAACGCAAATGGATCGGCCGTTGCGCCGACTGCGGCGAATTCAGCACGTTTGTCGAAGAGCGCTTCAGACCGTCACCGCAGGCCGTCGGCAAAGGAGCATCCAGCAGCGGACGTCTGACTTCCGACTCTTTCCGCGTCGTCAAACCGTTGGCTTACAACGAGATCGAGACGCAGGATGATGCCCGGACGGCGAGCGGGATCGACGAATTCGACCGCGTTCTCGGCGGCGGAATCGTTGCCGGATCGCTGATCCTTATCGGCGGATCGCCCGGAATCGGAAAATCGACGATCATCATCCAGACCGCGGACAAACTTTCGGCGACCGGCGGGCGCGTGCTTTACGTTTCGGGCGAAGAATCTGAGCGGCAAATCAAAATGCGCGGCGAGCGGCTCGGCGTCGACGCCGACAATCTCTTCCTGCTGCCCGAAACGAATCTCGAAAATATTCTGGCTGAGATCGACAAACTGAAGCCTGACTTCGTCATTATCGATTCGATTCAGACCGTTTTCAGCGAAAAGGTCGAGTCGGCTCCGGGATCGGTTTCGCAGGTGCGCGAGGTCGCCGGCGCGCTGATGATATTTGCGAAACAGACCTCGACGCCGGTTTTTCTGATCGGGCATGTTACCAAGGAAGGTTCGATCGCCGGCCCGAAAGCGCTCGAACATATCGTCGACACGGTGCTTTATTTCGAGGGCGACCGGCATCATAACCACCGCATCATCCGTGCCACGAAGAACCGTTTCGGCGCTGCCAATGAGATCGGGATTTTCGAAATGACGAGCACCGGATTGGTCGCCGTCGGCAATCCGTCGGAGGTTTTTCTTCAGGAACGTCCCGACGGCGCAAGCGGCTCGGTCGTTACGGTTTCGATGGAAGGCACGCGTCCGATGCTGGTTGAGATCCAGGCGCTTGTTTCCGGGACGAAATTCGGAACCGGGCGGCGGATGGCTCAAGGATTCGATTACAACCGGACGTCGCTGCTGATCGCCGTGCTTGAAAAACGTCTCGGATTCCAGCTCGCGGGTGACGATGTTTTCGTCAACGTCGCCGGCGGACTCGAGATCGATGAACCGTCCGCTGATCTGGCGGTCGTGGCGGCGATCGCGTCGAGCTT
>JBGASE010000299.1:0-2208 GCA_044229875.1 Pyrinomonadaceae bacterium
AGCACCTTTTGCGCTTCGTCAAAGTTGTTGCGCGTCGTCAGCGCACGACCGAGCAGGTTGAGCGCCGTTGGATTCTTGGGGTCGTCGGCCAGCGCGCGCCGAAGAAGCTGTTCCGATTCGAGGTATCTTTGTTGCGACTGCATCACGTCGGCGACGAGGATCATCGTCGGGACGTCGGTTGAAAACTGGATCGCGCGCCGGTAGCTCTCCGCCGATTCGTTTATCTTTCCAAGCCGCCGGTACAATCGGCCGAGATGCGCATAGGCAAGCGCGAACTCCGGTTCGATTTCGATCGCCTTTCGATACGCGATCTGAGTTTCTTCGGAAATGATTCCGCGAAGTTCAAGCGCAACTCCGAGTTGGTCATACGCAAACGCGTTCTGGGGATCGATGGCGATCGCCTTGCGTGCTGCGGACTCCGCCTCGGAATAACGCTCCGGAAGATCGCCGCCAATGATCGGCTGCGTGAGTACGTAGCTGAGAGCGATGAACGCGCCGGGATTTGACGCATCGACGCGGATCGCGCTGCGGTAGAAGTTTTCCGCTTCTTCCCAGCGCTGCTGATCGGCGTAAATATTGCCAAGTCCGTAAACGCCCCGCGAATCGCGCGGATTGAGCGATGCGGCGCGGCGGTAAGCGGCGTCCGCTCGGGAATAGTCACGATCATCGCGCGCCGTGTTTCCCTCGTCGATCGCTTTCTCGAACATCTCGTCAACGTTTGTTCCGACGGTAATGATCACGTCTTCCTTTGGCAACGGAGTCGTTTCATTTTTCGGTTCGACTTTGGCAACGGACGTTCGCGGCGTCGTTTTCGGAGCCGGCTTCGATTTTGACGGCGCGGGCTTGGATTTCGCGACCGGCTTCGGCGCCGGCTTCTTTTTGGCCGCGGTCGTATTCTTTGATTTTACCGGAGTTGTCGGTTTCTTGGTCGTCGTCGACTTACTCGACGGCGACTTGAAAATGCTGTTCGAACTTCCAAGGTCCTGAGAAAAAGAAAAAGCCGGCACGAGCACGATGCACGTTGCCAGCAAAATTCCGAATTTGAAACGGCCAAAAATTTTCTGCATATGCGCCAACTCCGTCAATCGGAGCGCACAAGACGGAACCCGATCGCCTTGTCGCGATCTTTGGAATCCTTGAAAACCCGGTATGTTGATGTCGAACTCGAGGCTTCTTTCTTCAGATCAAACGCCCCGCGTACGACAAAATGCGTCTTTCCGACCCGTTCCTGTACCTGCGCCGCCAATTCAGAGCCTTTGTAAGCGCTGGCAGGTGACGAAGTCCACTCCCAAACATTTCCGACCAGATCAAGCACTCCCCATTTGTTGGCTCCGGCGGGCTTCGACCCGACGGCAACGAATGAAAGATCGCGCCTCACCTGTGCCTTGGCGTCGTCCCAATCATTTCCCCAAGGATAGAGATTGTTGTCGCCGCCGTTGCGGGCGGCATATTCCCATTCCTCTTCGGTCGGCAGTCGATACTTCTTGCCGTCGCGCTTTGCACGCCAGTCGGAAAACGCTTTGATATCGTCGAGATTGACGTAACGAACCGGGAAATTCATCTCGGCCGTCAGCGGCTTCGAATTCTCCCAATTGACCGGAATCGGATTGTAACCGGTCGCCTGGATGAATTCGAGATATTCCGCATTCGTGATCTCGGTCTTGTCGATCTCAAAATCCTTGATTTCGACCTCATATTCCGGTTTTTCAAGCGGGTCGCCGTCTTTGCGTCCCATCGTGAATTGTCCGCCTGAGATTTTGACGAATTCGGCCTTGATCGGCGGCGTGTTCTGATTATTGGAATTACTCAGACCCGAGCCGTTGTTTACGTTTCCGGTCGTGCCGGATCCGAAAAGTCCAAACTGCCATGCGGCAAACAATCCAACGGAAGTAAGTAGCAATAGGCCCACGATTCCAATTATTGCGCCGATCAGCGACGATTTCGCACCGCCCGAAGACATGCTCTGCTGAGCCTGCTGCATCGTCTGCCATTGCTGCATCTGCTCCAACGTCATGTGCGGCTGGAACTGCGATTGCTGGCTAGCAGTCTGGCTCGCCGGAACGGAACTTCCCCCGGCGGTTATGATCATCGTTTCAGCGCCGGTCGATGGCCGCGGGATGCCGGTCGACGCATCGGCGAGGCGCGCGATCACCTGTTGCGGCTGGCCATCGCAAACGACATCCGTCTCCCAATCGTGATAACCGTCAT
>JBGASE010000127.1:0-10190 GCA_044229875.1 Pyrinomonadaceae bacterium
TCGCCGTCGTTCACCGAATCCGTCTCAAAACCCTCGACAGTGAGATATTCGGCGACGAGATCGCACAGTTCTTCGTCGTCATCGATGATCAGAATCTTGTTCATCGAGTCGATTTTACGTCAGTTTACGAAGCTGCGTCCAAACTTTTACACTTCTTTACACATCATCGCGAGAAATTGACGTTCAGGCCGATCCGCGGATCGTCTTACTAAGTGAGAGGCAACAATACTCTCAGACGAACAAGGTAAAGGAGAAATATTATGAAAAAGGTATCAGTTGCATTAATCGCGATCGCATTGGTCGCTCTCGGATCGATTCTGATCTTCGCGCAGAAAGGCGACGGAAATCGTCGCGGGCCGCGCGGCGGCGGCTTCGGACCGGGCGCCGGACTGTTGCGGATGGCGGAGAAGCTCGGACTTTCGGACGAGCAAAAAACGCAGATCAAGACGATTCTCGAAGATTCGAAGACAAGAGTTGAGCCGTTGAAGGAATCGCTCAAAGCGAACCACGACGCGATCAAGAATCTCGGCACCGACGGCACCTACAACGAAGCCGAAGTTGCACGCATCGCGGCCGCTCAGGCCGAAACGACGAAGCAGTTGATCGTCGAAAAGGAAAAGACGAAAGCGGCGATCTTTGCGATTCTGACGCTCGAACAACGGACGAAAGCGACCGAACTTCGTGATTCGATGAAGGAACGATTCAAGGATCGCATGCGCGGACCGCGCGGTGACGGATTTGGCCCCGGACCGTTCGGCGGTGGATTCAACGAATAACGATCAAGGGCGGTTTAAGCGAAAACGGCGGACCGGTCAAGAACGGCGCAGAACGAAGTCGGAAGTTCCGAAGCGCTGCCGAGACCAGTCTGCCGTTCTTTTTTAACCTTTTTGCGGTCGGCAACGTATTGACAAAACAAATCTTTCGATTAGGATAGACGCCATGCCGACGACGATTACCGAGTTTGATGACGAACAGCGCGGAAAGACGGTTTTGCGCGTCGAAGGTTCAATGACCGGCGAGGATGCCGAGCTTCTTGGGCGGATCGGCCGTGACCTGCGTGAGGCGCGCGGCCGGAACATCACATTTGATCTGTCCGACCTTGATTTTCTCGACAGCGAAAGCGCGCCGGTGCTGATCAGTCTGGTCCGCGATCAGGGTTTTGAGATCGAAGGCATTGAGTATTTCCTGCAAACCATCGTCAACGACGCAGAAAAGAGCCAGACTTCCTGAATCTTCGATCCGATCAAAGCCCCGCGTTTCCCGCAGTTTTGTTCCCGTCCTGATTTATGTTCAAATTCTAGCGATATGAAGTGCTCAGAGATAGCCCTAATCGTCTCCGGGAAAATGTCGGGCGACGGCGAGATTGAAATTTCAGGAATCTCCGATCTCAAGAGCGCCGGTCCGAGCGATCTGGCGTTTCTTGATTCCGGAAAAAACATCGAGGAAACGGCGGCCGGTTGTCTGCTGGTTTCGGCAGAACTTGAGATCGATTCCGACCGGGCGATGATCCACGTCGAAAATCCGAAACTCGCCTTCGCGATCGCAGCAAAGAAGATCGTCGTCCGCGAATGGCCGAACGGTTGGCATGCGTCGGCGATCATCGGAACGGGCTGCGATGTCCGGGCCTCATACATCGGTGCAGCGGTTTCGATCGGCGACGAAACCCGGATCGGCGAAGGATCGGCGATATTTGACGGAGCGCGGATCGGCCGTTCGGTCGTGATTGGAAAATGCACGGTAATTCACCCGAACGCAGTTATCTATGACAACGTTACGATCGGCAATGACTGCATCATCCATGCCGGAACCGTGATCGGCGCCGACGGTTTCGGCTATGTCCGCGGAGACGACGGCTATTATCAATTTCCGCAGGTCGGATCGGTCGAAATCGAAGACAATGTCGAAATCGGTGCCAACACCTGCGTCGATCGGGGTGCATTGGGCGTGACACGGATCGGCGAAGGGACAAAGATCGACAATCTCGTTCAGATCGCGCACAACGTCGAGATCGGAAAACGCGTCGTCATCGCCGCGCAAACCGGAATTTCAGGAAGTACCGTGATCGAAGACGATTGCGTCATCGGCGGCCAGGTCGGCATGGGCGATCACGCACGGGTCATGTCCGGCGCGATCATCGGCTCACAGGCCGGGGTTTTGCCGGGAAAGATCGTCCGGCCGGGAGTTTGGTGGGGAACACCGGTTCAGCCGCTCGACGAATACAAGCGGCAGAACGCGATGATAAAAGGCATCGGCCGGATCCGCGATGAGCTCAAGGAAATCAGCAAACTCGTTCGCGAATCGATCGGCCGGTGATCATTTTTCAAAAATCGTTCCGAGTTCGGCAAGTAGCGACTTGAATTCTTCGCTGTCGGCGTTTTCCGGATCGCGCGTCGCGCGGATCTTGATGAAGTTGTTTTCGAACGTGAAAAGATAGATCTCCGAATGGATCTTTCGGCCCTGAGCCGTGAAGTTGACCAACGCATAATGCGAATCGATCGTGTCGCCGATCGTTGCGGTTGAAGATTTGACGACCTTCACGTTTTGATATAAGCCCATCTTGCCGACGGCGATGATCTCGTCCTTGAGTGCTTCAAAATGCTCGACGACCGTTTCATCGTTGATATCGTCCGAGATTTTTGAGTTGCCGCCGTTGTAAACATAAATCGTGACGCGGCCGCCTTTGGTCGATTCATAAGTGTAGCTGTAGCCGAGCGCGGCCGTCGGATATTTGGTCTTTTCACTCTTGTTCCAGCCTTCGACTTCGGGAAAAAGCAGTGCGGTTTTCTTGCCCGGAGTCGGCAGCGGTGTCGGTTCGACGCGCGGTTTCGGCCGAACGTCCGTGCGGTCCGGAGTCACCGGGCGTCCGCCGTCCTGCCCCGGCGTCAAAACAACAAAAACCGCGAGAATCAAACTGATTGTGGCGGCGGCGCTTAAGAAGCGTAAAATTGTATTCATCTCGTTACCTCTTTTCCGACAAATTGTGAGCCGCGAGAAGTTTATGCGACCCGGCAATGGCGGTCAATGTTTTTTTCGAGGCGCTTTGAATTCAGGTGCAGGTTAAACGAGAATCAGTCTTACGATGCATTTTGACACCGAACCGAAAACCTGCGAACTCCGTGAACTGCCGATCGGCGCGCGGGTCGTCGTCCGTTGCAAATTCGATTGGCGGACGGCGGCGGTTTCGGCCCAGCGCGAAGAGCGGGTCGTGCTGACGATCGCGTCACCGACCGGACGGACATACCGCAAGTCGTGCCCCGTCGAAACCATGGTGATGATCAGCGGCGCACTTCCGGTGATCGGCGACGGTGACTGGCGTGAGAAGTTTGTGAAGTACGATGTCAGGTGGTAAGCGATAAATCCCGTCCTCGTATTCGATCAATCATGTTGGTATTCGAAAACGCTGCATTGGACGTGGTGAAATCTGAAGAGAACCCTCCATTTTTGATTGTCCGTTCAATTCCTGATTATCGGAAATTCGCGGTCCAGTTCAAAATCTGAAATTTCAGATTTGAGATAAAGTTCGGCGCAGGCAAAGCCGGAATTCGCGGTCCAGTTTGAAATCTGAAGTTCAGATTAGTGAGGTTCATCCGGAGAAGTCCGTTCGATGACGGTTTGAAAATCTCAAATCTCAAATCTGAAATCTCAAACTCCGGACAATTTAGCGGCTGGCTCGAATCGTTGAAGTGCACTCCGATCAATTGCCCGAAATTTCTAACCGACGCGGAACGCTCGAGACTGAAGAAAATCAAGGAAGAGAAATGGTTCAAGGAAGTGTTGCAATGAATAACGCGCGGCGAAAAAGGGTCTCGATTCAGGCTTGCCAGGACACTTTGAAATCTGAAATTTCGGATTTGAGATAAAGCCGGAATTCGCGGCTCAGTTTGAGATCTGAAATGTTTCAAATCTCAGATCTCAGAAATTACTTATTCCGCTTGATCGAAGCATCACCGGATCGGTCGGGGAATGACTGATACCCATTGCGGAAGGCGGCGAATATGCAATTCGTCTTGTCTCCGAAAACAAGGTACGAGAATTCGGTTACGCGGCCGGCCCGAGCACGGCCTTGGCAACTCCGATGATTTTCCGAGTTTTTTCTTCTTGAACGAAGACCACGGCCGACATATCCGAACGCTTCCAGTCAGGCTTGAAACCGATCCGGTACTCCAACTTCTTGCTTTCATCGCCCCGTTTGAAAGATCCGGCAGTGATCAGTTCCCGCGTCACATACATGTGTTCGAGTTTCCTGCCGCGATTCTCGCCATTCTCGATCTGCCGCGTCAACTTGTCTTCAACGATTGCGATCATGACACTTGCGTCATCATGCCCGATTGCGCCGGAAATCTCGACGATGATCTGTCCGTCCCTGAAAACCGCGGTTACCGCCGCCTTTTTCGACACGGCCGCCGAAAGCACCGAACGCGTCACGGCTGCGGTGTCCGCGCCTGCGACCTCGAACTGGCCGTCGATCACAAACTGCGGCGTGTATGATGAATCCTTTTTGAACCGCGACCGGTAAGAATCCTGCCGTTTGCTGAAAATCGGCGACGCGAACGGATCTTTCCATCCAAGATAATCCCAATAATCGACATGGAACGCGATCGGTATGATCTCGGCGGTCGGCGCCGGTTGCTCGCGGACCAAGAACTGAAGTCCGCGTTCGGCCGCCGGGCAGCTCGAACATCCTTCTGAAGTGAACAGTTCGACGATCACGGGCGAAATCGAGGGCGGTGGCGGGTTCGGAACCTCGGACTTCTGACTCTCTGCGACCCTTACGCCGCAGGCGGTGAACGCGAAAACAATGACCAAGGATAAATATCGTTTCATCGCGATTATGATAGCAAACCGCCGGAAATTTATTCCCGATTCTTGCCCGCCACGTCCGATTTGCTAAAATGGAATTTTTCGCCGACCACCGGAATCGAAACCTATGAAGCCAAGCGCAAAATCCGCCGAAGAAAAGATCGAAGTCCGCGGCGCGAGAGTTCACAATTTGAAGAACATTTCGTTTTCGATCCCGGTCAACAAGCTGACGATCGTCACCGGCGTTTCCGGATCTGGCAAATCCAGCCTCGCGTTCGACACGATTTATGCTGAGGGACAACGGCGTTATGTCGAGTCGCTTTCGGCCTATGCTCGCCAGTTTCTTGAGCGGATGGACAAGCCCGATGTTGACGAGATCGTCGGAATCGCGCCGGCGATCGCGATCCGTCAAAAGAACTCAACCCGCAATCCGCGTTCGACCGTCGCGACCCAGACCGAGATCTACGATTATCTGCGGTTGCTGTACGCACGCGTCGGACAGACGTTTTGTGATGCCTGCGGAGTTGAAGTCAAGCGCGACTCGCCGCAGTCTGCAGCCGACGATATTCTTCGGATCTTGCCCGACGGAACGCGCTTCTTTCTGACCTTCCCGATTCGCGATGACGGTGGGCCTCCGAAATCGACCGCCAAATCGCGGCGATTGCGGGTCACGGCGATCGTCATGTCATTCATGCAGAACGGCTTCACCAGATTTCTGCGCGACGGACAGGTGATCGATCTCCAGACACCAGACGATTTCGGTTTCGACGATTTTGACGAGACGTTCGTGCTCATCGATCGGCTCAAATCCGAACCCTCGATTCGCCAAAGACTCGTCGATTCGCTGGAAATCTGTTTTCGCGAAACGAGTTCGGCGACGGTTATCACGACCGCCGGCGATCGTTTGTCGTTTTCCGATGCCTTTATCTGCAAAAACGACGGCACGTCTTACGAAATGCCGGAACCGCGGCTGTTCAGCTTCAACTCACCGTTCGGGGCTTGCCCGACATGTCAGGGGTTCGGAAATTCGATCGGGATCGACTACGGATTGGTAGTTCCGAACGAGAATCTCTCGATCGAGGACGGTGCGGTGGAGCCGCTCGAACGGCCTCAGTATGGTTGGGCGCGATCCGCATTCCTGAGCTTTTGCCGCAGCGCCGGCATCCCGCGTGACGTTCCGTTCGGGGAGCTCGAGGAAGAAATGAAATCGGCGATCTTTCACGGCCACGGAAGCTGGAAAGGTATCGACGGATTTTTCGACTGGCTTGAGACAAAGAAATACAAACTTCATGTCCGCGTCTTTCTCGCCAAATTCCGGGGTTACACCGTTTGCCCCGAATGCCGCGGCGGCCGTCTCAGAAAAGAGGCGCGTGCGGTCAAGATCGGCGGAATATCTTTGCCCGAGGCTGTCGAGATGTCGATCCGCGACGCATTCGGGTTCTTTGAGAGCCTTCAGTTGTCGCCGGAACGTGAGAAGATCGCCGACAAACTTTTGCTTGAAATTCGCCGTCGGCTGAAGTTCATGATCGACGTCGGCCTTGACTACCTGACGCTCAACCGGCTTGCGTCGACGCTTTCAGGCGGCGAGGCGCAGCGTATCCAACTCGCGACGAATCTCGGCTCGCTGCTTGTCGGCACGCTTTACGTTCTCGATGAACCGTCGATCGGGCTGCACCCCCGCGACAACACGAGACTGATCAGGATTCTTGAGAACCTCCGCGATATCGGCAACACTGTACTCGTCGTCGAGCACGATGAAGAAACGATACGCGCGGCCGATCATGTCATCGATATCGGCCTGTACGCCGGCGAACTCGGCGGAAATCTCGTATTTGAAGGAGATTTCAAGCGGTTGATGAAGTCCGCGGACTCGCTGACCGCGAAATATCTGCGCGGCGAATCCGAGATCAAGGTGCCGCAACAGCGCCGGAAATCGGACCGCGCCCTGACGATCGACGGCGCACGCGAACACAACCTGCAAAACGTCACCGTCAATATTCCGCTCGAGATGCTGGTTTGCGTCACCGGCGTTTCGGGATCAGGGAAATCGACGCTCGTTCATGACGTGCTTTATTCGGGAATCAAGAAGCTACGCGGCGACGCGACCGGGCCGGTCGGCCGTTTTCGCGAGATATCCGGACTGTCGCAGATCGATGAAGTGATCCTCGTCGACCAATCACCGATCGGCCGCACACCTCGATCGAATCCGGTGACCTATATCAAAGCGTATGACGCGATTCGCGAGACGTTTGCGGCGACGAATCTCTCAAAGGCACGCGGCTACAACCCGAGTCACTTTTCGTTCAATGTTCCCGGCGGCCGGTGTGAAACCTGTCAGGGAAGCGGCACGGTGACGGTTGAAATGCAGTTTCTCGCCGACGTCGAACTGACCTGCGAGGATTGCCGCGGCACGCGGTTCCGTTCGGAGATACTCGACGTCAAATACAAGGGGAAAAACATCGCAGAGGTTCTTCAACTGACGGTTCGCGAAGCGATTGTCTTTTTCAAGGACATCAACAAACTGATCAGCCGGCTGAAAGTGATCGACGCCGTCGGACTCGGCTATTTGAGGCTCGGTCAATCGGCGACGACGCTTTCCGGCGGTGAAGCGCAGCGAGTCAAACTTGCGGCGCATCTCGCCCAGAAAACACAGTCAAAAACACTCTTTATTTTTGATGAGCCGACGACCGGACTGCATTTCGACGATATCAACAAATTGCTGGCGGCATTCCGCGCGCTGATCGATGCCGGCGGCAGCCTGATTGTTATCGAACACAATCTCGACGTCATCAAAACAGCGGATCATATCATCGATCTTGGTCCGGAAGGCGGCTCGGGCGGCGGCCGGATCGTCGCCACCGGAACGCCTGAAGAAATCGCCGCAAATCCGGATTCGATCACCGGACAATATCTCAAGGATCTTCTCAAGTGACGAAGAGTTTGCCCGCGAAATACGCCAAATACGCGAAATAAATCTCAAGATTGATTTGAGTGCAGTCCCCTGAGCGCGCTCCCGATCCCGGTATCTGTCTGGCGTGTTTGGCGTGATGTTATAAAGACGGTTTCTCCCCAGTCAGTGATATGCTGACGATTGTTCAAGATTCAGGCGCGTCGAACGCCGCCCGCCACGATGGGACGATCTGTTCGAGCACCTTACAATCGCAGAATCCGCCGTTTTCCTGCAGCCAACTGCTGACACGCGGGAAATTGAGCCGGTTTTCCATCATGAACTGCATCGAGAACCGGAGCGAATGATTGCACGGTTCGTCTTCAAGCTTGATCTCGATGAAATCGAACAGGTCTTCAAGATCAAACTGCCCGGCGGACAGACTATCAAGAAATTGCTCCAGTTCTTCGCCGCTCAGTTGGGCGAGATTCTCGATCTGCCGTTTGCGCAGGATAGCCATAATTCAATATTGCACAGCCAGCATCATGATACCATCGCCGCCCGTTCCGCTTCCTCCCGTTCTCTCCGTTTGATTCCGTCGCGACCGTCGTACGAGAAAAATTTCGGCAGCAGTAACGCGACGATCCCGACGGCGGCAACACACATGATCCCTCCGGAAATCAATGCCGGCCCGTTGCCGAACCGTTCGGCGACGATTCCCATCTTCGCACTGCCGAGGTACGGCCCCGTCAGATAACTGATCATTTCAATGCTTGCCAGCCGACCACGCATGTGGTTCGGTATCGTCTGATTCCACACCGCGCCCCGAAAAATTCCGCTGATCATATCGAAAAATCCGGCAAGGACAAGACACCCGAGCGCGACCCAGATATTCGTCGCGAATCCGAATAGCATGATCGCGACGCCCCACAGTGCGGCGGCGGCGATGATCAAGCGTCCGTGTTTGTAGACGAATTTCGTCCATCCGGACGTCAGGCTCGCAAGCAACGCTCCGAGCGCGATCGATCCGTAAAAGAACCCGAGGTACTTTTCGCCGTAAACCTTTGCCAGCGCCGGATAGAGCGCGTGCGGGAATGCAAAAAGCATTGCGGCGATGTCGATCAGATACGTCCCGAGGAGATCGGGCCGCGAAAACGCGTACTTTAGTGCAATGATCACGTTTCGGAGACTCGGTTTGTCGGCGTTTGGAGTTGCCGGCACGTGACTGATCATGAAAACCGCGATCAACGACGCACCGAAGGTGACGAAATCGATCGCATAAGCCGCGCTTGCACCGAGCGACGATGTGATCAGACCGGCGACAACAGGACTGATAACTGCGCCGAGGCTCCAACGCATCGAATTGAGCGCCATCACAGCTGCCATCAACTCGGTCGGGATCACCTTTTGAATGAACGACTCAAACGCCGGGCGCTGGATCGCCGCAAGACCCGCATGCATCGCCGCGGCAACGAAGATCACCCAGACCCTGGGCTGAACGACGAATGAATTCAGCAGCAGGATCGCGGTCACGGCGGTCTGTCCGATTTCGGTCAGCCGCAGAATCCGCCGGCGGTCAAAAGCGTCCGCGATGGCCCCGCCGACAAACGCCAGAATGAACATCGGAAAGAACTCGGCGAGCGCGACATAACCGACCATTTCGCTCGATCCGGTCAGTTCGTACATCTGCCAGTTGATCGCGACGATCGAGATCATCGTCCCGAAAAACGAAACGAGCTGGCCGAAAAAAAGCAGCCGGTAGTCGCGGGAAACCCTGAGCGGAGTGATGTCTATCAGCATTGCGAATCAAAAAAAGGGGAGACCGGCCGGGCCGGTCTCCTCAGTCGTCAGTGTCAGCTTGATTCCGCGATCATTTCGGCGGAATCGGAACATCGCCTGCGATTCCCCAAGTCGGTCCGGCAAGTGCGCCGTCCGAGCTCCGGAGAATATACCAGGTACCGGCGCGATAAACCGCAATGTCGGCCTTCCGGTCGCGGTCATAGTCGCCCTGCGCCGGAACGTCACTTCCAAGCCCCCAGGCAACGACGTTCGTAACCCCGTTCGAGCTGTTTCGGACATACCATGTGCCGCCACGAAAGACTCCGAGATCTGCACGCCGGTCGCCGTCGTAATCGGCCGCAACGACCGTATCGCCGCCGATACCGAAGTTTTCGATCCGGACGGTTCCGTAAAAGCTCTGAAGGATGTACCAGACTCCGGCACGGAAGACCGCCGGATCCGCTTTGCCGTCGCCGTCGAAGTCGCGCGGAACAAGCGTGTCACCGGCAAGTCCGAATGACAGCCATTGAACCGAATTGTCGGAACTTCGTCTGATGATCCATTGGCCGGCCCTGAAGACGGCGGCGTCGGTCTTGCCGTCGCCGTCGTAATCGGCCGGTACCGGTATATCGCCTACCGTTCCGAAGTAAATGACGTTGAAGTTGAACTGCGATCCGAGCGAGATGTACCAACGGCCTTCGCTGGCACGGAACACGGCGATGTC
>JBGASE010000128.1:0-10184 GCA_044229875.1 Pyrinomonadaceae bacterium
ATGCATTGTTTCGGCGGGACGGCCGCGATGGCCGAAGCCCTGATGTCGCTCGGATTCATGATCTCGTTCGCCGGAAACGTCACTTTCAAGAAGGCCGACAACCTTCGCGAAGCGGCCCGCGTTGTCCCGCTCGACCGGTTGCTGATCGAAACCGATTGCCCGTATCTTGCGCCGGTTCCGATGCGCGGCAAACGCAACGAACCGTCTTTCGTCGGGCACACCGCCCGCTTCTTGGCCGAACTCTACGATGTTCCGGCCGAACATGTTGCGGAGGCGACGACGAACAACTTTTTCCGATTTTTCAAGATCGGGAAGGACAGGGGACAGTAGAACGGACAATGTACAATTAGTGCAGAGTGCAAAGTGCAGAACGGACAATGGACAATTTAGTGCAGAGTGCAGAGTGCAGAGTGCAGAACGGACAATGGACAATTTAGTGCAGAGTGCAGAGTGCAGAGTGCAGAACGGACAATGGACAACGGAAAATGGACAACGGACAGTTGAAATTGGGCGTCGGTGTCTGACGCCTGACTGCTGATTCTGACATCTGACGTCTGACATCTGACGTCTGAAATCTGACTAGAATTCTGACATTTGGCGTCTGACGTCTGACCGCTGAATTCTGACATCTGACATCTGGCGTCTGAGGTCTGACCGCTGAATTCTGACGTCTGACATCTGACGTCTGACATCTGACGTCTGCTAAAAATATTATGGCCAAAGAAAATTCATTCGATATCGTATCAAAAACGGATTACGCTGAGGTGACGAACGCGATCAATCAGACGACGAAAGAAGTGTCGCAGCGCTTCGACTTCAAGGGCAGCAAGGCGACGGTTGAACTCGTCGCCAAGGACCTGGTGATGTCCGCCGAAGATGAAACGCGGCTTCGGAACATGAACGACATCTTTCAGGGAAAACTGATCAAGCGCGGGATTTCGCTGAAAGCACTCGATTATCAGAAGATCGAACCCGCCGCCGGCGGTACCGTAAGGCAATCGGTCACGATCCAACAGGGAATCCCGACCGAAAAGGCAAAAGAGATCGTCAAGTTCATCAAGGACGGGAAGTTCAAGGTTCAGGCGTCGATTCAGGGTGAAACCGTCCGCGTTTCGGGAAAAGACCGCGATACGCTCCAGGACGTTATCGCTAAACTCAAAGCGAAGGATTTCGGGATCGATATGCAGTTCGACAACTATCGATCCAACTGATCGGGTCGGATGATCGCAGGTGACAGATCCAATTCGGTCCAAAGCGGGGCTTGCCGGACAGCGAAGTTCGTCGCGATTTTCGCGGCGTCGGTCTTCTTGGGCATCGGTTGCTCGACCTACGCCGTTCGGTTCGAGGGATCGTCGATGCGTCCGACAATCAATAATGGCGACCGGCTGCTGATCGAAGGCGATCCTGGCGAAATTCGCCGCGGCGATATCGTCGTTCACATCTATCCGAAAGATCAGACAAAAAAGTACATCAAGCGAATCATTGGACTTCCCGGCGAAACGATTGAGTTTCGCGGCGGACGCGTGATGATAAGCGGGGAATATCTTGAAGAGCCCTACATCGATCCAGAACTGTCGCGAAATGTCTATGATCGCGCGCCGGAAAAAATCGGACTTGACGAGTATTACGTCCTCGGCGACAATCGCGACAATTCATCCGATTCGCGAAGCTGGGGAACGGTACCGCGGGCGATGATCGTCGGGAGAGTCAAATCGCAGTATTGAGTGTCACCGTGAGTGCCGGCGATCGGAATCAAATATCACTATCAGCGAGGTCTCAGAATGCAGAGAAACGCAGTCGCTTTCAGTAAATTTCCGAAGGACGTTCAATCAAAATTGATCGAACTTCAGACACCGTCACCGGATCGATTTGTCTTTCTCGCCAAAACACCGATCCTGGCTTATCTCGCGATCGCCGTCGGTATCGGATGGACGATCTATATGTTCATTGCGACGGCCGATTACCTGTGGGAACCCTGGATGTTTTGGATCTTTGCGGCCATCACGCTGATCCTTGTTACGTTGGCGATATTCAGCGCTTTTCGGATCCTCCGATCTTTGCTCCAGAAGACCCGCGACGGCTATGTTTTCACCCGCGATGAGTGCATCAGTTTCGCCGGCGACCGGATCGGTTTCAGAGGCCTCAAAGAGCTCGAGAGCTTTCAATTTCTGGAGAATATCCGAACGATCGAGGTTTGGATCGGCGAGGTCGTGGAAAAGATAAAAGCGCATGACTCCGCCGAAGCAATGCGGCTCGATGAATCGTTCATCGATATGCGCGCCGCGGCCGGCGATCCGTTCCTCAAACCGATCATGGACGATTCGAATGCGTTCAACCCGGGACCGGCGAAAGCCGCGCTCGTCGCTGTCGTTCTCGGCGCGTTGCTCGCGAGCATTGGCCTCAGCTATGCCGCCCGCGTCATGAACCGGTCGCATGACGACGACCAGTCATGGAAGCGGACTGAGAACAGTCAAACGGTTGCAGATTTCGTCGCCTACAAAGACCGTCATCCGACCGGCCGAAATGCCGCCGCCGCCGATCAGAAAATCGCCGAAATCATGAACCGATCGAAAGAGGCTTACACGAATGGTCTCAAATCATCGTCGAATCCGTCGGCGGTCGCAGCACTGACCGCGCTTTTTGATTCGGTGGCGGCCAACGGGGAACGGAAGGTCTATGTCAGGTTCACCGAGGATCGTCAGCTCGACGAAGCGGTCGTCAAGAAACTCAAGAAAGACACCGGTCTGCCGATCAGTTCTTACGATTTCACTATCCCGACGACGGCCTTTCAATTCCGGAAAGAGAAGATTCTGAACGACATCAGCGTCGCGTTTTTGCCGGCGACCCGAAACGCGTCGATCGAGTTTCAATTGATCGACGAAGTTCCCGCCGGATCGCCCGTGATCGAAGTCAAGAGCGTGATGAAATCGATCGAGTTCTACTATTATTTCAACTGGTATTCGACAACCGGCGGCAACACCACGTTTTACAATCCCGGCGCGAAATTCGAGTTCGATATCGAATTCCGGCCGGGTAACGACGCCGGGAATTACAAATCGCAGTACATCTCGAATTTCACGCAGAATCTCAAGCCCGCCGCGTTCGACATGAGAGATGCCGCAAACTATAGCTTCGACAAGGTTTACTTCGGCGCGGTCTCGGAGGATCTGGCCAAGTTCCTGCAGCGCGAATTCGGATTTATCGAGTGAAAATGGCACAATAGAACGGACTGATGCAGAAGTTTTCACCGATTCGCGAAAAGATCAATCCGCAAACTGCGGCCCGTCAGATTTTTGGGCTCATAAAGACCGAAATGGCGATGGTCGAGTCCGAGTTCGAACGTCAGGCGGCTTCGAACGTCCAGGTCATCGATTATCTCGGCGATTATCTTCGGGCATCCGGCGGCAAGCGCCTTCGTCCCGCGCTCTTGTTGCTGTCAACGCTCGCGGTTGGCGGCAAGGCGGCGAATGAAAACGTCATCAGGCTTGCGACGGTGATGGAAATGCTTCACACCGCGACGCTGGTCCATGACGACATCATTGACAATGCGGTCACCCGCCGTAACCGCGTTTCTGTCAACGCGAGATTCGGAAATCAGGCCGCCGTGCTAATGGGCGACTGGCTTTACATGTCGGCGTTTGAAACCTCGCTGCAGGAGCGCAGCCTTGAAATACTCGATATTCTGACGCGCCTGACCCGGAAGATGACCGAAGGGGAACTGATCCAACTGACGGTCCTCGGCCGATCGAACATATCAGAAGCCGAGTATTTCGACATTCTTGAACGCAAGACCGCATATCTCTTTTCGGCTTGCTGCGAGATCGGTGCGATCCTCGGCGGCGCGCCGGCGGAACGCCAGGCTGCTTTGCGCGAGTTCGGTATGAATCTCGGAACGGCCTTCCAACTGGCTGACGATGTGCTCGACTTTACCGCGAATGAAGAGATCCTCGGGAAAGCATCGGGCGCAGACCTGCTCGAGGGAAAGCTCACGCTGCCGCTGATATTGCTCGTGAATAAGCGTCCGGACGTCACCGGAATGCTCGACAAGATCATGTACGACGGCGCGTATTCGGGTGATTCGCGTGCCGATCTTCTCGGCTTGCTCGATCAATACGGCACGATCGAGGCGACGCGTGAACGGGCGCACCGCTTCGCCTTCGAAGCCCGCAAAAATCTTGCAGTTTTGGACAAAACCGAGTATTGTTTAGCGTTGGAAAGCATTCCGGACGTCATGATCGAGCGCAACAAATAGACGCAAATCCTTAAAAATCCTATGGTTGACGAAAACCTGATCGCCACGCTTGAGCAGAGTCTGCGGCAGACGAGAAACGCGCAGAACCGCCTTCTCGTGCGTTTGCGCGAGGTTGAATCCGAAGCGCATCGGTTGCGTCAGGAGATCGAGGCGCTTGAGAACAGCGCCGCGCAGACCGAACAGGCGATCTTCAGCTTGTTGGCGACGATGGGGTCGGGAAAAGTCAATTGGAATGCGCCGAAGGCGATAAAGGCTGACGATGAGTACGAGGCCGATTCGCACGAACTCGCGCGCCGAAGATCGATGCCGACGACGAATCCGGTGACAAATTACCCGGCACACGGCAGTTCGGTTTCGTACATGAATAATTCGCGGCATATTCCGTCGATCAGTCCGACGGTTGAACCGATCAGCAATCGTTTCACCGACCGGACGATCACGCAGGCATGCACGCTTCTGCTTCGTGAGCACGGCCGGCCGCTCCACGTCAACGAGCTTTACAACATGCTGGTCGCGGGCGGATTGCCGTTTACCGGAAACAACCCGACGATCTCGATCGCGGTTTCGCTCAACCGCAACCGACGGTTCCGCAAGGTTGCGCCGGGAACGTTTGATCTCGTGATGCGCGATGCATCACAAACCGGTTCCTGATTTTGACTGATTTATTGTTTGCTTACGGGACGCTTAATCCCGAATTTGCTCCGCCCGAGATCGCTCCGATCGTCGGGCGGTTTGTACTCCTGGGGCCGGCGACAGTCATCGGTCGGCTATTCGATCTCGGCCCGTATCGCGGCGCGGTTCTCGAACCGGTCGGCGGCAAACCGATCACCGGAACTCTTTATCGCGTGCCTGACTTTGCTATATGTGCGCCGGCGCTCGACGCTTATGAGGGAATCGATCCGCTCAATGAATCGCAGAGTCTGTTCGTGCGGCGACAGGCGGCAGTTGAATTCGGCGGGAAAACGGTCGATACCTGGATCTACGTTTACAACGGCGACACGTCAGGGCTCACGCCAATCAACCGCTGACGAAGATAAGATGGCATCATTGTCAGGAAATTCAGAGCGGCTGATCGCCGATTTCTTCCGCGAGTCGCTCGGCGATCCGTCGTTCGAGCTTCCGAACATCAGGTTCTCGACCGGTCGAATCGCCCGGTTTGTCGTCACTGTTTTGAGGATTCAGGGGATTACAATCGGACCGCTCGTGCTCATCGCGCCCGCGCTCCTGAAGCGGCTCGACGGAAGATCGAAACTTCCGCGCGGATTGGTCGTCCATGAGATCGCACATGTCATCCAATACCGGCAACATGGATTCATTGGATTTCTTTGGAAATATTTCCGGGATTATGCGCGAAATCTGCGATCGGCCGGATCTTTCGATTCAAACGCACGTCACGCGGCGTACCTCGCGATTCCGTTTGAAATCGAGGCGAGGCAGGCCGCGCTGGATTTTGAAAGCTGGATGGTTTCGAAATCTACTGCTCGAGAATTTCGAACGGAACCTTTTTCTGATCAAGTTCCTTGAGAGCGATACGCGTGTTTTTGTGTTTCCGCGGGTCGAGATCGACACGGGCATTCGCACCGCGCTGGAGCTGTTTCGCTCGCTGGGCCGCGAGAATGATCATCCGGTATTTCGAATCGATCTCAGGAATTTCCTTTTCAACGACTTCTTCGGAACCGGTTTCGGCGTTGTCGTCAATCAAATTTTCGTCTTGTTCTGCCATTGATTTACTTACTCTCCGTGATTGCAATGTTTCGACTCATCGAAACTATCAAGAATAGCCTGTACGCGTGCGGTTTGTCGAATAGATCGTTGCCGATCGGCCAAAATAATCGATTGAAGTTCGGTAACCGCAGTCTCCTTTTCGTCGTTGACGACGACGAAACTGAACCGATCGAACTGTTGAACTTCGCCGATCGCATTCCGGAGCCGGAGTTCAAGTGTTTCATCGGTTTCGGTACCGCGCTGCGCAAGCCGTTCGGACAAAACGTTGTACGACGGGGGCAGAATGAAAATGCTGAGCGCGTCCGGAAACCGCTCAAGTACCTGGACCGCGCCCTGCACGTCGATCTCAAGAATGATGTCACGGCCGCGGTTGATCTCGTGTTCGACCTGCAACCGCGATGTACCGTAATAGTTGCCGTGCACGAGCGCATGCTCGAGAAATTCGCCGTTTGCAATCCTTGTTTCAAACTCGGATCCCGAGATAAAGTGGTACTCGCGGCCGTTTTCCTCACCCGGACGCATCGCGCGCGTCGTGTATGAGACCGAAAATCCGACCGCCGGATCGCGTGCCAGAACTTCTTTGACGAGCGTTCCCTTACCGCCTCCCGACGGCGAACTGATGATGATCAATGCACCTTTCATCCCGGAAAGTCCGTAATTTACTCCACGTTTTGAACCTGTTCGCGGATCTTCTCGATCTCGCTCTTGATCGCCAGCGCATTTTCTTTGACGATCATGTTATTTGTTTTCGAAGCGACCGTATTCGCTTCACGGTTGAGTTCCTGAGTCAGAAAATCAAGACGCTTTCCGACTTCGGTATCTTCGCCGACTATCTGCCGGAATTGTTCGATATGACTTCGGAGGCGCTGAATTTCCTCTGAAATGTCGCACCGATCGGCCATAAACGCGACTTCCTGAGCGAGACGCCCCTGATCAACCTCGATCTGATTATCGCTGCGCGAAAGCATATCGGCAATCTTTTTTGACAACCGTTGCCGGAATTCCTCGGCGACGTTGGCCGCCTCAGACTCGATCACCGGTATCCTGCTTTCGATTTCACCAAGCCTGAACATCAGCTCGTTGCGGAGCATTTCGCCTTCGTTGAGCCGCATTTTTTCAAGATCGTCGAGAGCGAAATTCACAGCCATTTCCAGTCCGACGATGAAATGTTCATCGAGATCATCCTTTCTCGGTGTCAGAACATTCGGCAGTCTTGCGATGACATTGATGTCGGGCTCGCCTGAAAGGTCGAACTCTTCGCGCATTTCCTTCATCGCTGCAAGAAAACCGCTGATCATCGGGCGGTTAAGTTCATAATTGATTTCGGCCGTCCGTTCATATGTGATGCTGACATCGACACGGCCGCGCGACAGGCGGTTTCCGATCTGACGCTTAATCGTCGATTCAAGCGGTTGAAGATCGTTCCCGATGCGCAGGTTGACATCGAGAAAACGGTTGTTGACGGTTTTGATCTCGACCGTCACCGCAAAGTTGTCGCCTGATTCAAAACCACGGCCGAAGCCGGTCATAGATTTCATAAAGTTCTCACAGGATTCAAGTTACGCACAGTTTAACACAGCTTTTGCGGCTTTACAGCGATGACGGCAATTGTTATTATCGCCCCGAATCGTTTTACCGCATCACTTTTACTGGAGAAAATGAGCAATGTCCGTTGACGTAAAAGCCGAAGTCACCATCGCGCGTCCGCGCCCGGAGGTCGCCGGTTTCATGTTCGATCCGAAGAACGATCGTTTGTGGATGACCGGATTTACGAAGATATTCCCGCTTCAATCCGGCACTCTCGTCAAAGATGCGCGTGTCGAACGGATCGGAAGCTTTCTCAACCGGCAATTTTCGGCGATCTATGTCGTCAACTCGGCCGAAGAAAACCGCTCGGTCGAGATGATCACCGATGAGCCGTTTGATATGAAATTCGGATATCAGCTTGACGATGACGGCGACGGGACCCGCGTCCGGCTCCGGATCCAGAGTTTCGGCGAGCTTCGTTTCAATCTTCCGGTACCGATATTCAAAAAAGCGGTCGAGGATAAATTAAACGAAGAGGCGAAACGGCTCAAGAAATGCCTTGAAACATAATATCGGTCAGATCTGATCGGCCGAATCTTCATCGGTTTCTTCTTCGGCAAACTGAAGTTCGTACAATTTTCGATATATCCCGCCCTTATCGAGCAATTCCGAATGCGTTCCGGATTCTTTGATCCGGCCGCGTTCCATGACCACGATCCGGTCCGCGCGTCTGATCGTTGAAAGCCGGTGCGCAATCACGATCGACGTCTTGTCGCGCATCAGATTTGCAAGCGCCTTCTGTACCAACCGTTCGCTTTCGGCGTCGAGCGCAGACGTCGCCTCGTCGAGGATCAACACCGGCGCATTCGTCAGAACGGCACGCGCGATCGCGATCCGCTGCCGTTGTCCGCCGGAAAGAAAGATCCCTCGTTCGCCGACGATGGTGTCGAATTTCTGTGGCAGCTCGTCGATGAAGTCGTCGGCAAACGCGATCCGCGCAGATTCCTGAAGCTGTTCGTCGGTAGCATCGGGCCGGCCGTAACTGATGTTGTAGCGGATCGTGTCATTGAACAGTACGGTCTCCTGAGTCACCAATGCGATCTGCGTCCGGAGGCTCAGCAAGGTTGAATCGCGCAGATCGACGCCGTCCCACAGGATCGAACCGCCGGTCGGGTCGTACAGACGCTGGACGAGTTTGATGAGCGAGGATTTTCCCCCGCCGCTTTCTCCAACAAGCGCGATCATCTGTCCCTTCGGAATCTCGAGCGAGACCCGGTCAAGAATAAGTTTGTCTGAATTCCGATAGCTGAAAGACAATTCCCGAAGTTCGATCTTTTCGCGGAGCGGCCCGAGTTTGGCTGCGTCGGCTCGTTCGGGAATGGTTTCGTTTTGATCGAGCACGTCCCAGACGTCTTTTGCGGCCGCAAATGCCTTTGTGATCTCGTTGTGCTGGCGCGAGATCTTGCGCATCGGATCGTAACTGCGGAACAGGAAGAAGAGAAACGTGAAAAACTGCGAAGCCTCGATCCGGCCGGCGTTGATTTCGCGCAGTCCGAAGTAAAAGAGTATGACCATCGCGATGATCCCGATGCTCTCAATCGTCGGCGGCGAGGTTGCGGCGATCCTCCCGGATCGAAGATTTGCACGGGCGATGACGGCCGCAATCCGTGCAAATCGGGACTTTTCACGATCTTCGGCACGATATGCTTTGACGATCGTTTGATTGGCGAGCGTCTCCTGCGCGGTATCCGTAAGCAGTTTGTTGCCTTCGAACGATTCCTCCGCAAGTTTGCGCAAAGCCTTCGAAAATCGCGAAGTAAGAATACCGATGATCGGTCCGATGAGAAGTGCCCCGAGCATCAGACGCCAGTTGAAATAGAACGCCGCGACGATGAAGAAAACGAGCATGAAGCTTTCACGCAGGACGTCACGCAGATTTGCCGAAACTGCCAGTTCGATCGCCGCGCAGCTGTTGACCAGACGCGAAACCAGATAGTTTGTCCGATGCGTTTCAAAAAAGTCGGTCGATTGACGGAGCAGGTGATCGTACAACTGCTGCCGGAGATTGAGGACGGCCGATTGACCGATCTTCGCCATCAGATAGGAAGAAAAATATTCGGCGATACCTTTGAGAAGGGTAAAACTGAAAAGCAGGACCGAAATCATGATCCATGCGCGAAACCAGTCGTCTTTGGGAATCAGACTGTGGAGATCAAACAGGGTTTTTGACTTCTGCGACGAATTTGTGAGGAATTGATCGAAGATCGGGACAAGCAGCGCGCCGATAGCCGTTTCGAAGGCCGCGCCGAGCACCATCGCGACAAGTGCGATCGTGAATATCGCCCAATACGGACGCAAATAGGAGAGCAGTCGTTTGAAATCGTTCATCGCAGGAAAAACTCGACTATACTTTTGCCGGGCGTAAATCTCAAATCGCCCGATATCCGTTGAACAGTTTGCAACGCCCGATTCGGTTGTGGCATCTTTCTTTTAACATTTGCGCTCCGGAGTATCTTAAATGAGTAAAACAAAGAGTTTGCGTTTTGTCGCCCTGATCGCGTCGTTTCTTTTTTCGTCGATCACGGTTCTCGGCCAGGTTGATGTTGCCCGGCAAACGACTGCGATCACTTATCCGCTCGATGAGGTCGTTTATGTCCAGTTTCGCGGTACGACGCGATTT
>JBGASE010000129.1:0-10128 GCA_044229875.1 Pyrinomonadaceae bacterium
GGAAAGGAGATCGCGCCGCATTATATCGCAGCTTTCGAACCAATCTCAACCGACCGGCACGAACACGCGTCGGTCCGGTCGGGCATTTGATCGGGGTCTGTATAATTGATTGAAATGCCAAAGGATATCGAAACCAGGGCCGACATTGACGCGCTAATGCAGGCGTTCTACAAACAGGCGATGAAAGATGAGGTGATCGGCTACATCTTTACCGAGGTCGCGCGGCTCGACCTTGAAAAGCATCTGCCGATCATCGGTGATTTTTGGGACAGCATTTTGCTCGGCGCGCGCAACTATCAGAAATCCGGCCGGAATCCGATGCTCGTCCACGGCGAATTGAATCTTAAAACCCCGCTCGAAGCGCACCATTTCAAACGTTGGCTCGAAGTGTTTTCGGCAACCGTTGACGAAATGTTCGTCGGTGAACGGGCCGAATTCGCAAAACTCCGGGCCAAAAGCATCGCCGCCCGGATGCTAGAATTCGTGACAGACGAAAGACCAGTTAGACGATGAACCATTTCGTCCGTTGCCCAATCTCACCCCAACGATCGCACCGCATCCTCGACCGTGAACCGCTGAAGTGCCCGTGGATTTTGGATTTCCGTCCGAGCTTTGCCTTCATGCGTGAGGTAAGAGTTACGCGTTCACGCGTGAAACATTAAATGTTAGCAACACTAATCAATACCGCATCGACGGCGGTCTCGTCTCCGCGATAATCGACCGCAACGGCAATAAAACAACATTGACGAACACAGGTTTTCAAACTGATATCCGCGAAAACCGCGTAACCAAGATCACCGACGCACTGAACCGCGAGATTCAAACCTCAAGCGACGCGAACTTCAATTATGTGACCTACAAAGGATTTGGGGGTGTCGACCGCACGATCAAGATCTCGAACTACTCGGCGCCGGCCTCAACCGTGATGCTCAACACCCTCTTCACCTGGATGCCGTCGAATCATCCTTGGAACCGCTCGGTCGGTTGCGGCTACCAGAATTACGTCGAACTTCCCGACACGCGGCGCTACACGTTCACATACAACTGTTACGGTGAGGTCTCCCGCATTGAACTCCCGACGGGCGGTGCGGTTGAGTACGACTATGCGACCGTCAATCCAGGTACTGGTTCGATGGAACGGCGGATCATCGAACGCCGGGTCATCTCAGACGGCACTAACGTCGATAACAAAACGCAATACGTCTATTCAAGTTCGGTTCCTACCGATGTCTATTCGGGCCAGACGCTGCCGAACCAACGGACGACGACAGTCAAGCTCATCGATAACCAGAACGCCGTCCGTTCATTCTCGAAGTCCTATTTCCACGGCTGCATCCAGGACGGATGGAACTGCATCGTTCCGCAATCGACGTGGGGCAGCGGATTCGAATCGGCTCAGAAACTGCTTGACGGAATGCCGTTCAAATCGGAGACGTACGCCGCGGACGGAACAACGCTTCTTCGCAAGACCGAGACGACGTACGAATCGCGGGCGCGATCCGTCTGGCAAAACGGCGGGAATCCGCCATACAAGGATTACCGCGCGGCGACAGTTACGAGCACGCTCCTCGACAGCGGGCAGGTCAGCCAGGTCATCTACGGCTATCACCAGACCGCCGATTTCAATCTTCTGGTTGACACCTACGAATACGATTACGGATCGGGACAGCCCGGAGCGTTTGTGAGACGTTCGCACACGGAGTTCGATCGGTCATCAACATACACGCAAACGAGCGTCAATCTGCTGAACCTTCCGACCGAATCCTGGGTTTCGAGTGACGGCTACGGCACCGTTAAGGTCTCGCGAACAAAATACGAATACGACAACTACACTTCCGATCAGCAGCACGCGGCGCTTATCGACCGGGCGAACATCACCGGGCGTGCCACCGGATACGGATCCGGATTCACGGCTCGCGGAAACGTGACGAAGGTTACGAGCTACGCCGACGCACAAAACCAAACGGGCGCCGTGTCGGTTTACACCCAGTACGACATTGCCGGAAATCCGGTGAAGACGATCGACGGGAAAGGGTATGAAACGACGATCAGCTATACCGACAATTTCGGCGCGCCGAACGCGGAAGCGCGCACTTCGTCAGCGCCGTCCGCATTGCCGAACCTTTTCACCTATGCGTTCGCGACGAGCGCGACGAACCCCGCCGGATACACGACATACGCTCAGTTCGATTACTATTCCGGGGCGGCAGTCGATTCCGAGGACATTCTCGGAACGGTGAGCTCCACCTACTCCAACGATCCGCTTGATCGCCCTACTCAGGTGATATCGGCGGCGAACCGACCGGCGTTCAAGGCCCAGACGAGTCTGGTATATGACGATCTACAGCGGGTGGTGACGGCAACAACGGACTCGAAGTCGTTCGGCGACAATCTGATCAAATCGCAAGCGTATTATGACGGTTTCGGCCGCACGATCGAAACCCGCGATTACGAGAACACGACCGATTACGTCAAGCAACTTCAGGAATACGATTCGCTCGGACGACCGTACCGATCGTCAAGTCCGTTCCGCGCCTATCTCGGAGAGACGGCGCAATGGACGACGACACAGTTCGACGATCTCGGACGGGTGACGGAAGTCAAAACTCCGGATAATGCAAAGGTCACGCGACAGTATTACGGCAGCAGTGTCCGTGTCTGGGATCAGGCGAACCGCAGCCGGGCAGGCGTGTCCGATGCGCTTGGGCGGCTGACGAAGGTCGTTGAATACGACACCGGCGCCGATCTTGAAACCCTGTTCACCTATGATGTTCTCGGACGCCTTCGGAAGACAATTCAGGGTTCACAGACACGGTTTTTCCTGTATGATGATCTTGGCCGCCTTATTCGCGCCAAGCAGACGGAGCAACAGGTGAATTCAAGTCTTAACATCACCGATCCCGTGACCGGCAACAATGGTTGGGCGGCGAAGTTTGATTACGACGCCAACGGGAACATCGTCTCAACGACCGATTCGCGTGGGGTGACAACTTCAGGTACTTACGACAACCTTAATCGGCTCACCTTCCGCAACTACTCCGATTCGACTCCCGACGTGACGTTCACGTACGACGATCCGAACATCGCGAACTCGAAAGGAAAGCTCACGAAGGTCAACTCGACGGTTTCAGAAACTCGGTTCACTTCCTTTGACGATCTCGGACGGATCAAAAGCTCCGTCCAGGCAACCGGCACCGAGAGTTGGTCGTTCCCGGATTACTCATACGATTTCTCCGGTGCGCTTGTCGCCCAGACTTATCCCTCAGGTCGGATCGTCCGCACGGAATCGGACAATATCGGAAGGCTGTCGAAGGTGACGAGCCAGATGCCGAATCAGGTGGCACGGGTAATCATCAATCAACTTTCATACAACTCGTTCGGGGCGATGACGAGCGCGAAGCTCGGGAACGGTCGGTGGGAGACGATGGAGTACGATTCCCAACGCGAGCAGCTCAAGAAGATATCGGTGGGCGGATCGGTCGGAGACGCGAGTCTGATGAAACTCGAATACAACTACGCGACCGTTTCGGGCCAGACGAGCGACAACAACGGCGCTCTCCGCAAACAGACGATCACCCTGCCGGGGATCGCTCCGATCGAACAGAACTATACCTACGACGCTCTGAACCGGATCGACGTCGCGACCGAAACGGTGAATTCAAACATCACGTGGCGGCAGGACTTTGACTATGACCGCTTCGGAAACCGCACTTTCGACGCCGGGAACACGACGACACTTCCGGCCAATAACGCGGTTCACAACCCGCAGGTGAATCCGGCCGACAACAAGTTCTATACGGCGGACGGATACGGCTACGATTCCGAGGGCAATCTGACGGTGACGCCGGACGGTCTTTCGATCGCGTACAATGCCGAAAACAAGCAGTCGCAGCTTTACAACGCGGCGACGCAGACGACGACCGGTTACGACTACGACGGCGCCGGAAAACGTGTGAAGAAGACGGTCGGAAATCAAGAGATTTACTTTGTTTACGACGCCTTCGGAAAACTCGTCGCGGAATACACGACGAACCAGACGATCACGACCGACGGCACGAAATTCCTGACCGCCGATCTCGTTGGCAGTCCGCGGATCGCGACGGACAATCTCGGCCAGGTCGCGTCGCGCCACGACTACATGCCGTTCGGCGAAGAGGTCGCGGCAACGGTCGCAAACCGAAACCAGGTCGCGGGCTACACCGCCAACGACCGCATCCGCCAACAGTACACGGGCTACGAACGCGACGGCGAATCGGGACTCGATTTCGCACAGAACCGATATTTCGCCGCCAAACACGGTAGATTCACATCGGTCGATCCATTGGCGGCATCGGCCAGCGCCAAGAATCCGCAGACGTTTAATCGCTACAGTTACGCACTTAACTCACCGTACAAATTCACGGATCCGTTAGGACTTGCTGCAACCCTACACTGCTGGGGCGGCCTCTGCAGTACATATGATGCCGACGATCAGGCGGCGAGAGGTGAAGAGGCCGAGGGTGAGCAGGACGGTGAACCTCACGGACCCCAGGAAAAGGTCTTTGAAGATCGATCAATTGCCAACCAAGAGCGTCGAGAGCGTCGCGAAGCTCCACTTCTCCAAATCAATATCTCGTTTGAAGACATGGATGTTTATTTCAACGCGCCTCTTCGTAATCGATTTTTCACAGGCACTTCCACAATTGCAACGATACAAATCTTGGACAAAAATGGGAATCCGTTAGCCGGTGCCACGGTTACCGAAACAAACATCCGGACTGCGGGGACGGGGACCATAGACGAACGTGTCGACTCGGTAAAGCTTGATTCGAATGGTGTAATGAACGATGTCGTTGGGGTTGGAGAGGTTAGTCGGTCTCCAAAGAGCATCGCCGGAATTGATCCCTCGAATGATGAGGACAAGAGAGCAATTCGGAAAGGGTTAACCGAAGCAAGCAATGAGGCCTCTATCAATGAAGTTACACAACAGACGCTTACTATTAGTACGAACAACGGCGAGAAGTATGAAGTAATTTGGGAGCGTCAAATCACGAATCAGAAGGAAGACGGAACGCCACGAACTAAGATGAACAGCAATGGATTGAATATGGTCGTGAAGTACACCGAACCAAGAATCAAACGGGTGGACTGATCCGGCATGGGTAGGTGCCCTTTGCGTGTGGAGATTGCATATGTGTAAATTTATCGTTTTGGGATTTATGTTGTTGGGCTCGTTACAAGCGTTGTCCCAAGGCACATCGAAGGACATCTTAGAGAAGAGAATCAGTCTCACGGTCTCAAACATGTCGTTGATCTATGTCTTGGATGAGCTTTCTGCAGACCATGAGATTCCAATTGGATTGGAACTTACGGAAAATGAGAAATTTCCGAGAGTTGTTAGTTTCGAGATAACCGATGGCACATTGAAAGATGTTTTGGGGATCCTGAAAACTCAGGTTCCGGAATATTCGTGGGACGTTCAAGATGGCGTGATCAACTTCTTTCCGGCAAAGGGTCGAAACCCTATCTTGGCGGACTTGTTGGCTACGCAAGTTGCCGTTCTCGACTTTAGGCGCGGTAGTTCGATTTATGAGATTCGCGACGCGTTGCTCGAAACAAACGAGTTAAAGAGGCTGATGATTTCGAAAGAAATTCGACGCTCACCCTTTGCTGACTCTCCGTCCTCATTTGAACCCGCTTCAGTTGAAAGAGATTATTGTTTTCGCGATAAAACGATGAGGCTGATTCTCAATGGGATTGTTAAAGAAACCAAATTCAAGATTTGGACTCTTTCGTTGGAAAAGCGGGATTTGAAGTTCACTTTGCGATAGCAGTATGATTGGGCTGGTTAGCGCCGGGTTTCGCCAAGAGTCGCGATCGAAATCGCTTTTTCCGAACCCGTGTTGGCGCATAGGATTCAACCAATTCGAGCAGCTCGCAACGGGCGAGCGCGGACGCCGTAATTGAATGAGTCGCCCAAGAGTGCCGACCCGAAGGTCTTGACCTTCGAGTATTGACGGAAACTGCAAAAGGGTGAAGAAGACTGTCGGAAATCAGGAGACGTATTTTGTTTACGACGCCTTTGGAAAACTCGTCGCGGAATACACGACAAACCAGACGATCACGACTGACGGCGCGAAGTTCCTGACGGCCGATCTCGTCGGCAGTCCGCGGATCGCGACGGACAATCTCGGCCAGGTCGCATCGCGCCACGACTACATGCCGTTCGGCGAGGAAGTCGCGGCAACGGTCGGAAACCGCAGCCAGGTCGCGGGCTATACGGCCAACGACCGCATCCGCCAACAATACACCGGTTACGAACGCGACGGCGAATCGGGACTCGACTTCGCCCAGAACCGCTACTTCTCCGCTAAACACGGCCGGTTCACCTCGGTCGATCCGTTCGCCGCGTCCGCAAGCGCGAAGAACCCGCAGACGCTTAACCGTTACAGCTACGCGCTGAACTCGCCGTACAAATTCACGGATCCTTTAGGACTTGCTGCGACCCTACACTGCTGGGGCAACCTTTGCAGTACATATGATGCCGACGATCAGGCGGCGAGAGGTGAACAGGAAGAGGAACAGGTGTCGAATCAAGACGACGAGATTCCCCCGCCTCCGAAGTGGAAATTTGAGTGGAAGGTCGAAAAGGAGTCACTTTTCGTTGGACGCGATGGTAAGCAAGTTAAAGAGGAAGCTAGGCCAACTGAGGCTCAACAGAAAATTATTGATAATCTGATCGAAAAGCAATGGAATATCTTTTATCCCGCGGCCCGCGACGCTGTTATTGCTGAACGCAATGGCACATCAGAAACGGAATCACGAAGCCGAACCACTTCAAATGGAAGGGATGAGAAGTTCGGCGTGGAAGTTGGAGTGTCCAAGGAACCGGCTGCTAAGGTGACGTCGGAGATTGGAACGAACGGCTCAGTTTCTACAACCGAATCCGACCGTGTCGTTGGACAACTGCAACGTATCAATCAAACAGACCGGAACGCGATTGACAACACCGCAACAGCAATCGTTCTCTTGCGAGACTCTGGGGTAAGAAATGCAGAGCAAGTTGTTTATCAGGCTAATATGTACATTTTCGGTCAGGCGACGGATCTTGTGGAACGATCCAGTCAAATTACGCCGCTGCCGCAGCGGGCCGGCCCGCTGCCAAAACTCGTCGTCCCGGAAATCAGAACGAACCGTTAGGAGCTTAATCATGAGTGAATCGACGAAATCTAATATTAGTCAAAATTGGATGGCAATCAGGAAAGCCCTTCCGAAATTGATTGCTGCGGCAGGTTTTATTGCCGTAATTACCGGACTACTGTTGATAGGAAAGAACGGCGACACTGTTGTTCCTAAACCAAACATAACGGAAGCAAGCAACTCTCCCGAGCAAACCGTCGTCGACTATTGGCGATACGCTGAGGCTGGGCTGATCGCGGAGGCCGAGAAACTCCGCGTGCCGAATGGTGTCGATGGGGTGTGGATTCAATCATCGTTGCCGCCGACATCCGAAACGATCCGGTTTACCGGACGCCATCTGGTCAGCGTTAAAGTTTTGGAAAACGATGGTACG
The DNA here is from genome assembly GCA_044229875.1 of Pyrinomonadaceae bacterium. Taxonomy (GTDB): domain Bacteria; phylum Acidobacteriota; class Blastocatellia; order Pyrinomonadales; family Pyrinomonadaceae; genus JAFDVJ01. The sequence goes on from JBGASE010000129.1 coordinate 7,553, forward strand.
AGAGCCGTCGTTCGCGGAACGGCTCAAAAAAATGACCGCGGCGGGGTTTCTTTCATTCACAGACTGGTCTGGCTCGGAGGCAAGTGGAGGATTGAAGGAATACACTTCTGATGCCATACCCGCCGAAATCGGCCTAATTCTCGATTTTCAGTTTGTCAGTTTTTAATAAACCGATTGAGTTCCTGCGGGTCGTCGACGATGATTTTTCCGCGGATGATCCGGATCAGATCTTTGTCGGCGAGTTTGCGGACGGCGCGGATGGTCGTTTCCGTCGTCAGGCCGGCCATTTCCGCGATGTCCTGGCGGCGGAGCGCGATCTTCGTCGGCTGGCCGTCGGGTGACTGCTGCGAGACGACCTTGCGGAGGACGTTGACGATCCGGTGCTCTGGTGAAGACGTTGCGAGGTTCTTGATGACGGCAGTTTTTTCGCGCAGCATGCCGCACATCCAACTGATGACATCCATCGAAAAATCGGGATTTTCGCGGATCATCTCAAGAAAATCGACGCGATGCACCATGAGCAGCCTCGCATCCTCCATCGCCACCGCGGTCGCCGGATACGGTCCGCCGTCGAATACCGGAGGAACCGCAAAGATCTGGCGCTCGACAAACATACCGATGATGATCTCTTTTCCGACTTCGGGATAGCGGACCATTTTCACTTTTCCGGAGAGCACGATCGGGAGAAATTCGGCATCGTCGCCCTCGGAAAAGATCTCTTCACCGCCACGAAAACTTCTGACACGGCCGCGCTTTTTGAGTTCGATGAGGTAATTTTCTCGTTCGTCGATCAGTTTCATTCGCAATATTGTAACTCATGTCACATCCGCGACGCATTTTCGGGTGTAGATTTTAGAAAAACCGAAGAGGCGATTATGGAAAATTACGATGAGATCAGGACAACGCTGGAGGCCCGTCATGAGCGTTTGGCGGAACTGCTCGGACGGGTCGAAATAAGCGCGCGGCGTCAGTTCGACAAGAGTCTTGAAGAACAGGCGATCCAACGTGAGAACGAACAGGTGCTGACGCATCTTGACGAGTCGCTCAATCGCGAATTTTTCGAGGTCCAGCAGGCACTGGCGCGGATCGATTCCGGCGAATACGGAACTTGCGAGAATTGCGGTGAAGAAATTGCGCGCAAGCGTCTGGAAGCGATCCCGCACGCCAGTCTCTGTATCCGGTGCGCGGCGTAATCTCTTACGACCGAGGGCGAAACGGACTTTCAGTATCGAATTTCCGGCGGCTGACGACCAGTTTGCCTGCCGTCCAGCGCCGTTTCCGAAAGCCGAGCAAGTGGAAAATCTGGAGCGGAAAGAACCGCGCGATTCGCGTATTGATCTCAAGCACGTCGGCGTCGGATTCTGAGCGGCGGACGCCCGGCAGAATCCGAATTGCAGTCCCGATCCGAAGCCGTCTCAGAAGTCCCGACAGTCTTAGCCAGAACGGCGCGATCTCGCGGCCGATGAAAAATCCGTCCTCGCCGAGCTTCTGATAAAGCGGCATCAGGATCAGGCCTTTTTCGGGCGCGACGACCGTTCCGGACCGCTGTTTCGCAAGCGGCTGATCTTTTTCGACGGTTTGGAAGTTGTCGAATCCCGGCCGCATTTCGAAGTCGTCATCTGCCGTGATCGCGTGGCGATACCGCACTTCGACGACGCGCGGCCGTCCGGTCGCACGCGACAACACATCGAAATGCTTGTCGAAGTCCGGGCAATCCTCGCGCCGCAGCACGTCGGCGTTGACCAGCCCGAGCCAGATCAGCGCCTCGTGATTGTCGGCCGTTGATTCCGCATAATGCTGGCCGGCCTCATAACCGAAGGTGACTGCGCCGAGATTGTTCAGGTATTCGAGAATTGTTCCGTCAAGCTGTTCTTCGATGCCGAGCAGGATCGTTACCGGAAACTTCTGCGCGAACGCCCGATTGCGAAGCGTGTCGCCGACCGTCGCAAACGGGACGCCTTCAGCCGAGGTCGAATGGAAATCCATCGCGTAAACCTCGTCGGCCGCGGTGGCAAGAATCCGATCGATGATCGAAAGCAGTTCCGACTGCTCGGCATCCTCGCTGAGCGTGCCGGTCGCGTTTCGGTTTGCGGCAATTCTCTCGTTCGTGAAATGACGGTTGAGATCGGAATCGATGAATCTGATTCCGTTTTTGTAAGCCCGCGTGTTTCCGGCCAGAAGCACGACGCGGCCGCGGAGTTTCGGGCGCAAATGCTCGAGTTTTCCGACGGCCCGCGAGATCGCTCGGGCACCGGCAGCCTCATTTCCGTGAACGCTGCCGAAGGCAATAAACGTCGGTCCAGAATCCTCGCCGGCAGCCTCAAACATGACGTGTCCGCCTGGCGAGATTTCGGGTCTATCGGGTTGTGGAGCCGTTGCCGACATCACCTTGATTTTCTCACTTTCGGGAAGCAAATGCGAGAGGGGCGTCAGATGTCAGACGCCAGACGCCAGACGTCAGACTGCAGACGTCAGATTTCAGCCGTCAGTCGTCAGACTTCAGACATCAGCCGTCAGACTTCAGACCTCAGAAAGCAGGCCGCAAACGGTAGACGCTAGACGAATCTGACATCTGA
>JBGASE010000300.1:0-2151 GCA_044229875.1 Pyrinomonadaceae bacterium
GACGAGACGGCCGGGTTCGTCACCGGCAAACGTGAGCGTCGTTTCGACCTCGGTGTTCTTCGGAAATCCCTTCGTGCGGTCGAGATAAAACGCCGAGCGCGATTCATCGACGCGGAAACTGCCCTGACGTGCCTGTTTGAGCCGTTCGGCAACGCCGTGCGCGTCGCGAAGCAGGAAAGCTGTGGCGTCGACGAGGACGCGCCCGTCAGACTCGGCCTCGACCTTGAATCCGAAGATCACGGATTTCGCGAACGAATCGGCGACCGCGCGGCGCTCGGCATCGTCATCGCTCAGCGCGCGGTAGCGATAGTTCGGCTGGACCAGCAGAACTTTTTGGCCGACGCGCTCGAAATAGACGACAAACGTCCGGCCCATTTGACCGCGGTCGAGCCCGACCGGATTCGAACCGAGACCTGCCGGCAGCGAAACCTGATAGATGAACTCCTGGTTGAACCGTGAGATCTCGAGATACATCTTTCCGGCCTTCGCATCCCAGTAAAGCGGCACGAAACCGTCGATCTTCCGGAATTTTTCGACTTTCTTTTCAAGCGTTTCCTCCGGCTTTTCCTGCGCAATCGCGCCGAAGAACGCGGCAAACACGATCAAAAGAACGGCTGCGAACCTTTGCAAGTAATTGATGTTCATGGACTTATACCTTTTGACTTTCTCTGACGAGATTTATGGTTTTCACTTTCCGATCGGCAGATGGCTACGAATCGATGTATCCGTCGTCGTGGTCGAGCCGTTCATCGCGCGCCCGACCGTCGGCGATGTCGAACCAACGTTGATAGCCGTGTCTCGCCAGGCCCCACGCGGGCGCTCCGACATGTTCGACGATCTTTTCTTTGATCTTTCGCCGATCGACAAGGCCCTTGCGGCTCAGCAGAAAGACAGCGTCTTCCTGATCCTTGAACCGTCCGGCAATGAACTTAAGTATCACCAGCCATTCCGGCGTCAGAACCGGAACTTCGCCGATCTTAACGGACTCATTGAGCGCGGCATCGAAAAGCACCTTGAATTCATCTTTTCGAATGATCCAATCGACCGCAACCCCTTTTCTGCCTGTCCTGATAATGTAACGTTCACCGCCTTGGCGCAGACGACCGGCGCCCTCGAACGGCAGGGGCTTGTTCGCGATAATCTCGATGTCTTTGGTATTTCGATCCGAGCCGTAAAGCGCCATCGCCAAACCGCCGATCAGCGCCCAATCGATGTCATTCCGGCGTGCCTCGTCGGCAACGGCGCGAAGCGCTTCTTCGGCGGATTCCTGATCGAGAAGTTCGAGATCAAGTGTCATGCCTACTCCGCTTTTTTGAACTCCGCGTCCATCAGGATCCAGACATTCGGATCGAGGACGACCTTGTCCGGCGCCGCCGCGGCGTCGATCGTAAAGCTGTTCGACTTGGCATTCGCGTCGAATCTAACCAGTTGCGGTTTGGGTTGCCCCGGGTAGTGAATCGCGAACTCGACCGGCATCCTGAAGAAACTGCCGTCCGTCTGCACCTGCGCGAGATCGATCGCGATCTGTTTTTTCACAGCGTCGTATCGCCAGCTTCCCTTGTATTTCAGCGTTCCGGGTTTGAACAGCCACTGATCGAAAAAGACCGAAAGATCCTTGCCCGACACCTCTTCCATCTCACGCCGGAAATCGGCGACGGTCGCGCTCGAATCGCGGTATTTCCGGTAATAGTTTTTGATTCCCCTCCAGAAATTCTCGGTCCCGACGACGCCGCGGAGCATGTGGAGCGTCCAACTGCCCTTTTGATAGATCTGGCTCGTCGTGACATCGTCCATGTTCTTCAGGTTGTCATGGATGATCCGGTAATCGGGCTGCTTGGCGTAAAACGCATCGACCGATTTCTTGCTCGATCCGAGTCCTTCGACAAACGCGTCGCGGCCGTAGTGATGCTCGATGAAAAGAAGCGTGAAATACGTCGCGAATCCCTCGCTGATCCAGACTTCGTCCCAGTCTTTTTCGGTCACCGAGTTTCCGAACCACTGGTGCGCGATCTCATGAATGATGACGTTTCGCCAGCGGACGTTGCGGTCGCCGACGACCGAATTCTCGCTGTAGAGGATCGCCGACGCGGCTTCCATTCCGCCGCTGACGCTGTTTGATTGGATGTTGGCGAGTTTCTCGTACGAAAACGG
>JBGASE010000130.1:0-9755 GCA_044229875.1 Pyrinomonadaceae bacterium
ATCGAACGCCAGAAACATCAGCGCGTCGCGGCGGGCGGTCTGATTTTGCGGGATCATCTGTTCAACTGCGGGCGGAGGCGTCGTAAATGTCCAGACGACGTCCTTTTGAAGAGATTGGCCGGTCGCCGACTTCGTGCCGGCCGGAACCCTCGCCGTAAACTTTGTCGCCATCGGAAAACGCACCGTCGTGTCGAACATCAGCGTCTTCGTCCCGAGCCATCGCCATTTACCTTCGACCTGCGGAGTCAGTTCGACCGGAACGGTTTTCGCGGCTTCTTCCTGCGAGGTAACGGCGACCATCGGCTGCGAAAACGTCACCGACAGATCCGGAGCCAGCGACACTTCGCCCTCGGGCGAGAATCTGAGGACTTCAAGCGGCAGCTTTGCGCGCGACGGATCAGGCGCGATCTGCTCTGCGGCCGGAAATTTGACGTCGATCTTGTTACCGGTTTTCGGCGCCGGCAGCGATCCGAGGCGTTTGTTGAATTCTTTGCGGTCATCGGGATCCGACTTGATCTCGGGTAATCGCTTGAGGATCGATTCGCGTTCGGCCGCGCCAAGCGGATCGGTTCCCGGCAATGTCTGCTTTTCGCGCTTCTCAGCGCCCTCGACACCTTCCGAAAGTCGGAACTGAAGCCCTTCGGGCAATATCTGATTCATATTCTGATTGGTCTTTCCGGTGATCCTTTGGGCGTTGACGGCCATCATCACCGGCGAAAAAAGGTTGAGAATTATTCCCGAAAAAAGGATCCATGCGACTGACTTTTTCATCTTTTTGTCCTCTCGCGAATGTCCGGCCGGGGCGAGTCATGTGCCGATCCATCGATGCGATTCTATAACTGAATTATGCTCCCAAATCCGCTTCCGCGGAAATGCATCCGAAAACAGAACGAAATTGGGCAGAACGACTTGCACGAAGTTGGTAGTCAGTGAACAGTAAGCAGTGAGCAGTGAGCAGTGAGCGGTAAGCAGTGAGCAGAGAGAAGTTGTCAGTCGTCAGTCGTCAGCCGTCAGCGGTCAGCCGTCAGCGGTCAGTCGTCAGTCGTCAGCCGTCAGCCGTCAGTCGCCAGCGGTCCGTTGTCCATTGTCCATTGTCCACTCTGCACTCCGCACTCTGCACTCTGCACTCTGCACTCTGCACTCTGCACTCCGCACTCCGCACTCCGCACTCTGCACTCTGCACTCTGCACTCTGCACTTTGCACTCTGCACTCTGCACTTTGCATTCCGCACTCTGCACTCCACTAATACTCTTCCATCACGACGAGCGCCGTTTCGCCGCCGCCTTGGCTGACGTTGACGAGCGATTTCGAAGACAGCCGGACGAGTCCGCCATTGACCTTGCCAAGGAATAGAAAGGGATCGAAGTCGATATTCAGCGATTCTAGGGTCAGTTCCTTCTCGCCGTACGTCGGGATCACGGTTTTTTCGACGGCGACCCGTTGCTGGACGACGAAGAGGCCGGCGAGCACATTGTCGATCAGCGCGTCCCATTCCGATTCGGTGCATTCCCAGCCGAATGAGATTCCGTGACCGCCATAATCGTCATGCGGTTTGAGAATGAACTTCACGCGCTCTCGCCTGATCAGCTCAAGCAGTCCGGTCTCGCGGCCGTCAAAGCTCGTCCGGTCGTCTCGGACGCGGCGCGTCCAAGGAATGTGCCGGCGGATCGCCGCCAGCTGATCCGACGTAAAAAGATGCGCCCAGCGCTCATCGGATGCGACCGCGAAACTCGTTTTCTTGTGCGGGATCTTGACGCGGAAGTTGTTCGCCATCAGCACTTTGCCGTCCTTGTAGGCGCGGATCAGGGGATGCGAATCGTCGAATCGGTCGAGGAACTCGTGGATGATCACGCGTTTGTAAAAAATATCGACGACGAAATCGCCGATCCGCAGATGCTCGCCGTCGTACTCAAGTTCGAAAGGATTCGCGATCATCGTGTTGTATCCGCTTGAAAGCCAGTGCTTTTCGAGTATTTTGAACTCGGAAAACGTCGAAACACCGTCCCAATCGACGATCGCGATGTTCGGCTTCGCTTTCTTGCCGCCGAATTCTCGATATGCGGCGTCGAGAGTTTCAAGCAGCGTGAGATGCGGATTCGGGCGCCAGTGCGCATTTTGGCGCAGAAAATCTTCAACTTCAGGAACCTGCGCAAACACTTTGTTGAACGAATACTGATCGCCGATTCCGGCCGGAGTTTCGGCGTTGTACTCGAGAAACTTGAAATCGTCGCCGTCAAGGAATGCGTCGAACCGGCTTGAAACGCAAAGTCCGCGATGCCCCGGCTCGATCCGCGCCATCCGTTCCTCTTTTTCCGTCAGCCCGAATTCCGACATCAGCAAATCGTCCGCAAGCGCGGCTTCGGTCATGCGTTCAAACGCCGCGTGAAGAGTTTCCGCCGCGGCCTTGATCCGTTCATAGCGCGACCGCGGAAAAAAATGCGGCCGCAGGAACGGACAGATCGGCCGGTCATCGTGAAGAATTCCGGTTTCATGCTGAACCGCGTTGAGCCGTTCGAAGAGCGGAACGTCAAACCGGTAACGCGCAAGAAGATCATGGTCAAGTTCGTGGACGATTCGGTCAAGCTCGGGATTCATGCGCTTAATGTAACCCAATCGGCAGCAATTTCCCGAGCGCGTGACGCGATTTTGTTCGATTTCGCCGCCGCACCTGCGTGCGTTGGTGCGGTCGGGGCCTGACCGCCGTCCGTTTGTTCTTCAAATTGTCGCCGTTCCTGTTATACTGACGATGGATTTTGCAACTTTGGGAAATTTGTTGACGTACAGTTTTTCCGGCAGTAAGTTCTTTTAGCTATTATTTTAGGAGCGTGAATAGGAAACATGGGATTGTGGCAAAGAATTACAAGGATTTTCAGGGCCGGAACGGGAGCCGCGCTCGACAAGATGGAGAACCCTGAGCTGGTGCTTCAGCAAACGATCCGCGACATGCGCGATCGCGTTCCCGAACTCAACAATTCGGTAGCGCAGGTGATGGCGACCGAGCGCCTGCTCGTCAAACAAAAAGAAAATCTTGAAAAGCAGGTCGTCGAACTCGATTCGAAGATCAAAGCTTCGGTCAAAATGAACCGCGACGATATTGCGACCGCTTACATCGGCCAGCTTCAGCAGGCGCAGATGGATCTTGAACGGACGAATATCCAGCATGAGAATGCCCAGTCGGCATCGAAACAGGCCCTCAAGGCGCGCGACAACTACGTGCTCAACATGAAGAAGCGCACGGCCGAGGCGATGCAGCTCATCAGCGCGTCGAAACAGGCACGGCTTCAGGAGCAGCTGGCGCAGACGATGGAAACGTTCAACATCGGCGATGATTCTTCGACGTTCAATGAAATGCGTGAGAAGATTGACCGCCGCGTCGCCGCCGCCGAAGCCAAACTTCAGCTCGGCACGAGTTCGGTCGATGCGCAGATGCACGACATCGAGCGTGAGGCGATGGACATTCAGCTTCAGGACAAACTGCTCGAATACAAATCGCAGATGGGACTTCTCGGGTCCGGCTCGTCGAACGCCGGCAAGCAGATCGCCGCCGGAACTCCCGATATCAGCGATGAATCGGTGCTCGACCAAGCGATTCTCAACGAAGCAAATGAATCCGGTGCGAAGTGACCGTTTGCACTTTTAATCCGAAACGGCCGGATACGATTCCCGATCGAAATGGGAAACGTATCCGGTCGCTCCGACTCTTGTAACGGATGATCCTGAAACTGCTTGTTTGAATCGCAAACTATTTATGGCGGATCTGCAGAAATATCAGAAAGAAATTCAACGGTTCAACACGACCTATTTTCGTGAGGCCGTCAAGGAACCCGTGAATTTTTGGGGGCTCGCCGGCTTTCTGGCGGCTTCGGCGCTGACGTTCAGCGTTGTCCCGCTTTTGCTGGCGCTTATCTGCGAGGCGATTTATCTGATCGCGGTTCCGCTCATCCCGTCATACCGGCAGTTGGTCAACCGGCGCGAACGCGAACGGGCGCTGATCGCAAGCCGTGCCTACCGCGACAAGCTGATCCGCGAATTTTCCCCGCGCGAGCGTGAAGCCGTCGATTATCTAAAGTGGCAGAAGAACAAGATTCAGGAGAATTACAAGAAGTTTACCGGCGCGCGCGAACTGCCGTCGAACCTGACGTCGCTCGAACAGCGTTGGGAGGATTTCGTCGATCTTCTTGACGTTTACCGTCGCCGCAAACAGCATCTCAAATCGATCAACCGCCAGGGCGTCCACAATCAGTTGGCACAGGCATTCCGGGCGGCTGAAAACTCGCCCGACGAAAAGACGCGCCGCATACAGCAGACCAACGTCGAGATCCTGAAGCGCCGGATCGCATCGTTTGATGAACTTGAAAAGAGCGTCAAACTCGTCGAAGGCCAGCTGCAGTCGATCGAGAATTTCTTCGGATATCTCAATGACGAGATCGTCACAATGTCGACGCCCGAAAAATTCTCGCTGCTTGATTTCGAACAGCTTTCGGACTCGATCGCGATGACCAAACAGATGCTCGACGCCACCGCCGATTCAGTCGGCGCACTCGACGCCTACAACCGCTCAATGGGCAACTACGAGTTATTGCCGGAGAATCGGTAGTCCCAATACATTTGTTTTGTCGCTCAAAATCCGCGACCTTCCGGTTCGTATTTATTCGTTTGAGCCGACAGTCGGAAGTCCGACGTCATCCCACTTCCATATCATCAATAACCGGGCCAATCTGACTGACTACATTTGTTGCGTTCGGCTAGCCGTCAAAGAACGCATTTCTCCGTTCCCCTCGTTAACTCGATTTCACCGAACCTTCCGCTCTTTTGCTCGCAGCAACGATCATCGGTTCGGAACCGGCCACATCGATCGCATTGGCACGACCAGTATTGCCCGAAAACGTTTTCCACTGATGAGTCCGAATTTCAGAATCGCCGTCAATCACACCCATTTCGTCAAGTTGCCGAGTCGATCACATAGGTTGCATACGCTCTCAAAACAATGGGGAACATAATCTCGGCGTGAACTCCAAAAAGGTAAGATTCGAGGATTTTGCCCGTCTTTATTACCCAGAAGGAATCAAATCGCTGTGGAGAAAAACAATGGGTAAGAATTTTCTGGGTTTTGTTCTCTTGGTTGTACTTTCGGTCTCTTCAAATTACGAGATTTTTGGTGTATGCGCCGTTCCTCAATTCACAACGTTGCCCAACCTCACCGTCGATCGACCGAAAGCGTTGGCAATCGCAGATTTCAACGGTGACCGGATCGCGGATCTGGCAATTCTTCGTGACAGCTTAAATCCGAATGGCGGCGTCGTTCAGGTTTGGACGGGCAGCGCTTCGGGTCAATTCAACTGGACGGGCAGCAATGATCTGGCAGTCACGACAAACGTCGTCGACATTGTCGCCGGCGAGTTTGACCAGGACGGTAATGCGGACGTTGCGGTGATCGGCGGACCGAATCCAAACTATACCGTCGGCGTCCTCTTCGGCAACGGGAACGGCGGATTTTCGGGGTCCGCAAGCTTCACAGTTGGCGGAGATCCGAGAGATATTGCGGCGGCGGACTTTAACGGTGACGGCAGAACCGACATCGTCGTCGCCGATTTTGCCGGGCGGACTGCTTCGATCTTGCCAAACAACGGAGGCCGGAATTTCGGAACACCGTTCGGAGTTCCGACGGGAGGGCCGGCGCCCAACTCGCTGGTCACCGGCAAATTCGATACGAATTCGACACAGGATCTCGTAACCGTAAACAACGACCGGACACTCTCCGTCCGGCTCGGAAACGGAAATTTCACCTTCAACTCAGTCAATCTGCCTGCGACGCTGATCGGGACGCAACAGGACCTTGCTTCTGGAGATTTCAACAAAGACGGCATTCTCGATCTGGCCGCCGCGAGTTTTTCCGATGTTGCCGGCATTCGGCTCGGCGCCGGAAACGGACAATTCACCGCACCGACGGGTGACCCCTTTCCGGTTGCGAACGTTGTCAATCATCTTGCAGTTGCAGACTTCAACGGAGACCGTTTGGCCGACCTCGCGGCTGCGGCCGACGGGACATCCGGGACTAACAGCCTTGCAATTTTAATCAACTCCGGCGATGGCGTTTTTGGATCTCCTTTCCTGTTTTCGCCTGACGCCGGCATTTCACCCAAGGTATACCGAATCGATTTTGACAAAAACCGAAGCCCGGATCTGCTTGTCATTAAGGAAGTCGGTGGCAACAAGATCGTCAGGCTGCGAAATGATTGCGCGTTTCCCTCACCCGCACCGGCCGATTTCGACAACGACGGAAAGTCTGACTTATCGATATTCCGGCCATCCAATGGCCAATGGTGGCTTGACCGGAGCGCGCAGGGCGTGATCGCGCACACATTCGGCACCTCAACCGACCTCGCGTCTCCGGCAGACTTCACAGGGGACGGAAAGACCGACGTGGCCGTGTTCAGGCCGAATACAGGCGAGTGGTTCGTTTTGCGGAGCGAGAATAATACGTACTATAGCTTTCCGTTTGGATCCTCCAGTGACCGGCCCGTCGCTGGCGACTACGATGGTGACGGGGTTGCGGATGCGGCCGTCTTCCGACCTTCAAATTCGACCTGGTTTGTTCAAGGGTCAACTGCTGGTACGTCGAGCGTTGTATTTGGATCAGCGGGCGACAGCCCGGTTCCGGCCGACTATGACGGAGACGGCGAGATGGATATCGCAATCTTTCGGCCGAGTTTGGGCCAGTGGTGGATCCGTCGATCAGCGCTTGGCGTCATTGCGGTCACATTCGGTATCTCGACCGACAGCCCGGCTGTTGGCGATTTTACCGGCGACGGCAGAGCTGATATTGGGTTCTGGCGTTCCACAACTGGCGAATGGTTTGTATTGCGAAGTGAGGATTTCACATTTTACAGCTTTCCGTTCGGAGCATCGGGAGACCAGCCGGTTCCGGCGGACTACGACGGCGACGGCCGGACCGATCCCGCCGTTTTCCGAAATGGGACCTGGTTCGTAAATCGTTCGACGGCAGGACTGTTGATCCAACAATTCGGCACGACCGGTGACCTGCCTCTTCCCGGACTGACTCGTTAGAGTTAGACACCGACCGAGTGATGTTGCCGTTTTGGAGTCGCTCGGAAGATGCTTGCACGGTCACCGCCCGTCGATCACATCGCTTCCTTTTCAATCCTTAAGTCGGAAGGAGGAAGTGGAACACCTCGCGAATCTGTGAAGACCCGGTGATCGTGCAATTGGCCGTTGACGAAGAACTCTGCGTCACTGGCGTTCACCAAATCTGTCGATTCCATTTTGATGAGATCCAGCATGTCGATTTGTGGTTCCAAACTCCGGGTGCATTCAATTATTTCTTTTCGCAACGAGGACACCGGTGGGCGTCTGCGACCGGAATGTCACAACCGGAAATCCTCACCTACGGGCGGCCAAGTGGTTCAATTCGCCGTTCAACCGCACCATTATTGACTTCGAAGACGATTACCTCTGAACAATTCTCGCTTTCGGTCAGAAAGCAATCGATCGGACCAAAAAAGCTTTGCGTCTCAGAGGAATCGCACACCGGAAGGAAGGTACGCAAGACGGACGGGTCGTAAAATCGAAAATAGACGCTTTCGCCACGTTCGTCGCTGACGAAAAGAAACTTGCGGAAGTGCTTGCGCAGTCCGCCGAAGCCAGCGCGGCTGACGAATAGCGTCAACCACCGCTTGCCCCAACCGTAACGCAACAATTTCTCAATAAACACGTCCTTGGTTTTGAATTCGACAAGATATGGTGCTGCGTGAGCGAGTTGGCGCTGCGATTCGCCCTGATAAAGTGACATCGCTTTGGCACCGGAATCATGCAAAAGAGGCAAGATCCTTTCATCCCGCGCAGCATCAAGCAGACAGAACAGATCACCCTCCAGCGAATCAAGAAACCTGACCAATTTCCTGATCGGCGTTTCCGGACCATCTCGTCGAAGGTCGTCTTCAAACAAAACGGCAAACTCGGTTTCACCCGCCGACATAATGCAGGCTTCAGTGATTTCCGCTTCAATTACGTTTCTCCCGTTGAGTTGGGTTCCCCCACCAAAATCAATTAGTCGCCCCCTAATACCGTCATGAACCAGCAAGAAATGACTCTCGGCCATCGCTGCGTTCGACGGAACGGGAATCTCGGCATGAACGCTTCGACCGACGCGGCATATGGAGCCTTCTTCCAACACAAATGTTTTGGTTGCGTAATCTCGGCCGAGTGTTTCTAAGTAAATCGGTCTCATCATTTGCCCAGTCATTCGATGCATCGCTATTTCATATCCAGCATTCGCTCAATATCGGACAGGGTAGCCCGATCGTCATCATTTCTCAGATCATCTGAGTCGGGCGGAAGAACAGGGTGTTTGACGCGACGTCGCGGCAGGGATGTTTGAGGATGTAGACGATCGAAATACTCGTTCATCAACTCCCCAATTCCAGACGCAATCGGTTTTGCGACTAATCTTCCGATGAGACCATATCCACTGCTGAAGTACTCCGCTACGTTCTCCGCGACCATAACCGTTGGCCAGACATTTGTCCACCAAAAGTCGAAGCCGTCCGGTCCGTGTTGGGCATAACTCTCAAACATCTCGTAGTAGGCTGACATCACTTGGGCTAAACCACTGCCCCCTTTCAATATGGGTCCCGTAAAGTCACCTAGAAAGCCCGTTAAGTTCGCGATTCCCTTATATTTCTGGGACATTGCCTTGAGATAATCGGCGAAGGCATCCCGATAGTCTGGGCCTAATTGATCGATCAGGGCTTGTTGGGCTGCGATAAATTCATCCATTGACATCTCGAGATTCAGTAACTTCTCAATGTTACTGTTGAACTCGGCTTGGGCTTTTTTCAAGGGATCAATCTCGTTGTTCAGCAAAGAACACAGCTTTTCGGAGCCCAATTGATGACAAAACGTGTTCTTCAACTGATCAAGAGTCTTGCGAATCTCTTCTATCTCCTGAGGCGACAAATCCGGACATAAATCAATCAAAGCCCCGACAGAGTTTTCAATCTCAAAGTACTTTTCTGGAATCAAATCTTCGCCAAACAAATCGGGCTTTTTGAGGTACACATCGAGCCAAAGTGCATCGCTTCTTAGTTCTTCAAGCTCGCGTTTTTTGATGTCCTGCGCTGAAAAGTCGTCCATTCGGGTGAACCTAGATAATCAATTCATGATTTAAAGATTTCGGGCCTAACCAGAAGGTCGAAAAGTCGAAGCACGTTCTCATTCGAGCCTTCGGGCGCTTCGACGATGAATCTCCTGATTGCGGGATCACCGTCAATTTCGGGGTGAAATCTAAGCAATAGTAGAAAACAAACGATGGAAGCTTCCTCTGTCAGTCCAATCTCCCTCGCACGATTTACCCCTTGTATGATCCAAAGAACAAATAGCTTGCTTGGTATTGACTCGAAAGTGAATGAGTAGTTCTGACGCAGATAAATTGCAACTTCTCGAACAAATTCGGCATTGGCTTTGTAATCGAAAGCATTCTTGTGTTTCTTGGTTAACTTGAACATTCGTGATTCTCAATCGGATTTGCTCGTTTTCGTGAAATCATCGCCTTCCGGTACAGGCGGCTGCGGTTTTGGCGGTTCTTCGAATTCGTTGAACAGTTCACCGATCGCCTCCGTCGCCTTTTGGGCGACGAATTCCGCCAGCTTTTTCTTCGCTATGTCGGCAGCTCCAGCGGCGATCTCGGTAAGAAGCCCACCCTCGCCGATTGGATTTATTCCGGCGCCGCCGATCG
>JBGASE010000131.1:0-10905 GCA_044229875.1 Pyrinomonadaceae bacterium
CCGCCTTTACCGAGAATGTTTTGCTGCGAACCGTCCGACTGGGCAATGGCTGCCGATGCGAACGTAACAAAAATCAAAATTGCGAGAAGTATCGGGTGTTGCTTTTTCATTTGTTGTCTCCTTTCAGGCGTTCCTGATCGGCATCGTCCCGATCCTTGATCCGTTTCTCAGTCGGGATCCGCGGCTGCGTCGTTCCGCTGCCCGGAGTCTTGTTGACCTCAAGCTGCTCAAGCTGTTTGCGTTCCCTTTCCATCTCGGCGCGCATCGCCGCGTCTTTCGAACGATCAAACAACATCACGCCTTCGACAAACGTCGATTCCGGTCGCGCGTACACGCTGAACGGATGCGCGTTCCAGATCACCAGATCGGCGTCTTTTCCGACATCGATCGATCCGGTCCGTTTGTCGATTCCAAGCTGTTTCGCGGGATTGAGAGTGATCATCCGAAGAGCGTCTTCTTCGGGAACGCCGCCGTAACGCATGACCTTTGCGGCGTCGATGTTGAGCCGCCGCATGCGCTCATCGGAATCCGAGTTGATCGAGACAACGACGCCGGCTTTCCAGAGAATATAGGCGTTGTACGGAATCGCATCATAGGCCTCGAACTTGTATGACCAGTTATCGGTAAAGATCGACACCCCGGCGCCGTGTTTGGCGATCTCCGGCGCGATCTTGTAAGCCTCAAGACCGTGCTGCAGCGTGCCGATACGGAATCCGAATTCTTCGGCAAGCCGGAGCAAAAGAAGATGTTCGTCGGACCGGTACCCGTGAGCGTGAACCAGTCGTTTGCCTTCAAGAATTTCGACGATCGGTTCAAGTTCGAGATCCCGACGCGGCTCGATCTTCGTTTTTCCAGCGCGGAAATCGATCCAAGACTGCTTGTAATCCCTGGCGCGGACAAACGCGTCGCGGATCGTCTCTGAAACTCCCATGCGGGTACGCGGGTAACGCGGGGTCTGCCCGGGCTGAAGCTGGACATGCGTCCGTTTCGGGTTCTCGCCGAGCGCGAACTTAATTCCCGGCGGGGCATCGGCGATGATGTAATCGGCGGCCGGACTTCCCCATTTGAATTTGACCGTAACGTTCAGACCTCCGATCGAATTTGCCGAGCCGTGAAGCAGGTTCGCGGCCGTCACGCCGCCCGCGAGTGCGCGGTAAATCGAGATATCGCTCGGGTTCAGGACATCGCGGACGTTGGTCATCGAAGTCACTGAAAAAGCGCCTTCGTTGATCGCGTCGAGCATCGAATGCGAATGCGCGTCAATGATTCCCGGCGTCACGAATTTGCCGGTCGCGTCAATCGTTTGAGCATTCGCTCCGGCCTTCAGATTTTTGCCGATCTTTGCGATCTTGCCGTTCTCGTATTCTCAAGCGTTCCGCGCGACGCCGTCATAACGGTCGCGTTCCGGATCAGGATCTCGGTCCCAGCCTGAGCCGCGACGAGCGTCGGCGACACGAGGCAAATTGAAATCATCAACAAAAGAACAATTGCTTTTCTCATCTTTTCTCCTTACGGAACCTTGTTCCCGGTGAAGGCGATTGCGCCCTGCGGCGAATCAATCGAACCCGAAATCTGATTGCCGGCGACTTTGCCGATGACGGCAAGATCAAATGTCGCGCCGCTGAAAGTGACGGTCGTCGTAAAACTGACCGAATCGCCGTTGAGTTTGCCGTTCCTGATCGGCGAAGAGCCGGTCGCGTCGGAGGCAAACGTCCCGTTGAGCGTCGTTCCGTCCTGCGTCAGCGTGAGCGTCGCTGGCAACTGCTGTCCCGGAACCTCGATTGTCAGATTCCATCTGCCGGCAGCGTTCACCGCAACAGTCGAAGTCGTTGTCGCCGGCGCCGTTCGTGGCCGTTCTTTCTGCTCAAAAATCCGTCCGTCAATGATGACGTGCGTCACCGAGCGGTCTTTTCCGAGGATTTCGCCGCGTGTCACCGTCAGATTAGCTATCTTGCCGGGCTCGATCGAACCAAGCCGGTCGGAAACACCGAAGATCTCGGCCGCCGACAGCGTCATTGCACGCACTGCGGCTTCTTTCGACAGCCCGTTTTCAGTTGACTTGAGCGCGTTCGCGAAAAAGTCGGCCGGCGAAGCGCCGCCAGACTGAAACGCGAATCTGACACCTTTCTGCGCGAGAACGCCGGCACCTTTCGGAACATCCGCCCGCAGGCGGAGGGTTTCCAGCGGCTCCGGATCGGCATCGGGCGAAGCCGCCGCGGTCCGTTTCGGGTAATTTAGCGACAACAGCACCGGCACGTCCATCGATTTCAATCGATCGGCGACTTTCCAGGATTCCTGTCCACCGGCGATGATTGCCTTGATCCCGAACTCTTTTGCGAGATCGAGCGAGCGAATGATCTCGATTTCGGAATTGACGTTGAAAACCACCGGCATCGAACCGTTGATCACCGGAAACAGCGCTTCAAGCGTCCGGTCGGATTCCGGTCGCTTCATTCCGCGCGGATTCGCGGCGTAAGCTTTCTGAAGATTCTGAAGCCGTTTTGCATCGAGCAGCATTTGCCGGAACACGGCGAACGTACCGATCAGCGAGTTCGGATATGTTCCCTGACCGAGCGTCCGGTAAAAGAAGTGCTGGCCGACGTTGTCGCGGATCACCATTCCCGAAACCGTTTCGCCGGCGAGATTTACGACCGCCGAGCGACCGGCAAAGATGCCTTCGCGTCCGGCCATCAACCCGCTCGTGAAACCGGCGTTTCGTACCGCTTCAAATTGTGCGTCGCCGCCGCGGAGATCATCGACGATATCCTTTTCGGCCTGAAGCCCCGCCGGATAACTCGAACTCGACGCCGGAGCCGTCTGTGCCGGTTGCGGGGCGCCAGGGCCGCGGGTCGCCTGAACCGAACTTCCCGGCCCCATCAGCGCGTCGAACACTCCCGGATAAATGGTCAGCCCGGCGGCGTCGATGATGCGTGCATCGGCCGGAACACGGGCATCTGCACCGACGGATTCGATCAGCCCGTCACGAACGACGATCGTGCCCTTTTCGATCGCCGCGCCTGAGACGGTGACGATCCTGGCATTGGTCAACGCAAAAACGTCGCCCCGCGTCTGAGCCCGGGCGTTCAAAGCCGAGGCCAGACCCAGCGCGAGCAGCGCAATGGCAAAAAGTTTGATTTTCATAGTTTCTGAACGGAATGCGTCGAACGGAAATCCGGCAGGAACCGGAACTGACATGCCCATTCGATCGTTATCATAAATAGTTCGCTTTGCTTTTACGGAAAGATAATTTAATTTGTTTCAGATTGCAATTTCGTTTTCAAGCGAGCTCCAGGAGACGTTTTGAACCCGATGACCGAGTCGAAAATTTCAAATCCGATCGTCCTTTTTGACGGCGTCTGCAACTTCTGCAACGGCTCCGTCAATTTCATAATCGGTCGCGACAAGGCCGAACGGTTCAGGTTCGCCGCGCTCCAGTCCGAAACCGGAAAAGCGTTTATCGAACGATTCGGGCTCGGCGAATTCGACTCGATCATCCTCATCGAGGGCGATCAGGCATTCATCCATTCGACCGCCGCGCTGCGCATTGCCCGCGGACTTGGCGGCATTTGGAAGCTTATTTATGCCGCGATCGTGATTCCCGCCGCAATCCGCGATTTCGTCTATAAATCGTTTGCCGCCAATCGCTATCGGCTGTTCGGCAAAAAGGACGAATGCATGCTTCCTTCGCCCGAAATCAGACGGCGCTTTCTCGACTGATCCAAGCAACCAATCTGTGTTAATATTTCGTCACACCTGAAGGAAACGGATCGCTTTTTTTTGAGTCCGAGATCGTTCCACCGCGCGTTATGAACGAAACGACATTTGCGGCACTCGAGTATGACAGCCTCTGTGAGCTGATCGCCCGCTACGCCCAGACTCCGATGGGCCGCGCGCGGTTTGAGTCACTGATGCCATCAACGTCGCGGACCGAACTCGAACGCGATCTCGCGCGCGTCGCCGACGTCATCCGCCTCAATGAGGAAAAGCAGGTTACGTGGTCGTTCAGCGGACTTGAGGACCCGACCGACGCGATCGCCGTGCTGCGAATCCGCAACGCGGTCCTTGAACCGCACCGGATGCTCGAACTGACGCGGGTTTGCAATCAGGCGCTTTTTGCGCGATCGGCGATCGCGCCCGAAAAGGAGTTCGCGCCGCAGATCTGGGATGTCGTCGAGATGATCCCGACTTCGTTGCTGCAGACCGTTGCCGGAGTCACCAAGCGCCTGCTGCCGTCTGGCGAACTTGAAGATTCGGCCTCGCCGGAACTCGCCCGTATCCGTCGCGAACTCAACCAGCAGCGAGGTCGTCTTCAGAAATCGCTTGAATCCGCGATCAGATCGCTCGGCGACGCAATTCAGGATGCGATCGTCACGCAGCGCAACGATCGCTACGTAATTCCGGTCAAATCGGATTTCCGCGGCAAAGTTTCCGGCGTCGCGCACGGCTTTTCATCCTCGGGGGCGACGGTTTTTGTCGAGCCGCTTGAGGCGATCGAGGCAAACAACGAACTTCAGAATCTGAAAGGCAAGGAAGAACGCGAGATCGCACGGATCATGTTCGATCTTTCCGACGAACTGCGCGAACAGCTTCCCGGGATCGAGATCGCGGCCGGTGCGGTTGCCGAACTGGACTTCATCAAATCGAAAGTCGAATTCGCCCGCGCGTTCGGCGCCGTCGTCCCGGTCATTTCCGAAGGTGAACTGAATTTCGTCGACGCACGTCACCCGCTGCTTGAGGACAATCTAAGACAGGCGCGGATAAATGCCGGCGCGGCCGAGCCGGTTTCGGACATCGTTCCGGTTTCTTTCCGTCTTGATCCGAAACGTTCGGTGATGATCATTTCGGGCGCCAATGCCGGCGGCAAGACGGTTGTTCTCAAAACCGCCGGATTGCTCAGCCTGATGGCGCTGTCGGGCTTGCCCGTGCCGGCCGTCGACGCGTCTGTCCCTTTTTACAGCTCGATCCTTGCAGATATCGGCGACCATCAGTCGTTGAGCGCCAATCTTTCGACTTTTTCGTCGCATATTTCAAACATCGCCGAAATGCTTTCGACCGGACGGGCGCCGGCGCTTGTTTTGCTCGATGAGGTCGGAACCGGTACCGATCCGGACGAAGGATCGGCGCTCGGCGTCGCGATCGTCGACTGGTTCCGTCGGAGAATCGGGGCGCACATCATCGCTTCGACGCATTACCGCGGATTGAAGATGTACGCCGCCAACGATGAGGACGTGATAAACGCGTCAGTAGAGTTCAACGAAAAGACGCTTCAGCCGACATATCGATTGCTTGTCGGGCTTGCCGGAGCCTCGAGCGGAATCGAAATCGCCCGGCGCTTCGGAATCCGCGACGAAGTCATCGCGGCGGCGCGGCAGAATCTTGACGACGCCGCCCGTGAGGCCGAGAACTATCTGATCAAATTGTCGTCCGAAACGCGTCAGGCTGAGGACTTGCGGCTCGCGCTCGAAGAGGAACGTGACGCGACGGCGACGAAATACGCGACGCTCGACATCGAATTCCGGCAAAAGGAGAAGATCCGTCAGAAATCGTTCGAGGCCGAGCTTGCGCGGACCGTTGCCGAGTTTGAGCGGCAATCCAAGGCGTTTATCGATTCGATCGAAGACAAGGCCCTGAAAGCAAAGCTGGACAAGGAAAGAATCGCCCGCAAGGCGGAACTGAACCGGGCCGTGCTGGCGAAGGTCGGCGGCAATTCGGCGCCGATCGCGTCACCGAAAAGCGATTCCGGCGGCGATGCGACGGAACAGTCATCGAACGCCGATCAGACGCTTGCCGCGGCCGTCGGCGCGACGGTCCGGACCGGTTTCGGTGTCGGCCGGGTAGAACGGATTCAGGGATCGATCGCCGAAGTGCTTGTCGGCTCGATGCGCCTGCGTGAACCGGTCGAAAAACTCGTCGTCGTCGCGCCGGCCGAAACGGCGCTGTCGCGCGGCGAAAAACTGATGGCGCAGGCGAAGCATTCGACGATCCGGCTCGATACGGAAGATGCGGCAGCCGAGCTCAATCTGATCGGACGAACGACGGCAGACGCCGAATATGAGGTCGACCGATTCCTTGATGAATCGTATCTCGCGTCGTTGCCACGGGTGCGGATCATTCACGGCTTCGGAACCGGCGCTCTGAAGAACTTCGTCCATCATTTTCTTAAGGGTCATCCGCATGTTTCGAAATTCGGGTTCGCGCCGCAGGATCAGGGCGGAAACGGCGCAACGATCGTGGAGTTGAAGCAATGAGGTTTTTTGTCCTAACGGCGATACTGAAACCTGGAATCAAAATCTTTCAATCTTTCGATTACCCTTGGAAACCCGGAGGCATTGAATGAGAGAATTGATATTTGCGTCCGTAATGATCTTATTCGGACAGTCGATTGCGTCTGCTCAGTCGACGCCGATCATGATCGACCAATTCCCCGCCGCGACCTGTGAGGATGTGCTTTCGCGGATGGATGCCCTGTTCATCAATCTCGCGAATCAACCAGGGTCGGTGGGGCTGATCACGATCCCCGAGTCCGAGTCGGAACCGTTGCGTAATCTGAAATTGGAGTCGCTGATCTATGGCGCGATCACGGTGAAACGCTTCGGATTTGATAGAATTCGCGTCATCCGGATCACAGGCTCAGAATCGGCGGTCACGTTTTGGTTGGTACCAATGGGAGCTGACCAACCGAAAATCGTCGAATCATCATGGAAACTCACCCTCGGTCTCAAACGCGCGAAGATGTTTTTTTCCGACGGCCCGATGTTTGACGCGATTTGCCTCCATGATAATTCAACCAAACAATTTGTTGAACTTTTGATCGCGAACCCGGAATATCGCGGGAATATCGTCCTTCGCGGGCCAAGGCTGCGACTACTGAGAAGACAGGTCAGAGTCAAATCCGAGGCTCTCAAACCGATCCCTCGTTCAAGGCTGAGGTTCTTCTTTGTCAAGGAAAAGGAGACGACCTTTGAATACTGGCTGGTTCTCCCAAAACGAAAACAATGACCCGATTTGCCGTGAAAATCCGCTTATCATATTAAGACCTGATCGCATTGATGCGTTACGACCAATTCTTCATCGACGACCTCCGGAACCGTGCCGACCTGGTGCGGATCATCGAACCGTACGCGCCGCTCAAGAAAAAAGGCGCGAACTGGATGGGTTGCTGCCCGTTTCATCAGGAGAAAACCCCGTCGTTTTCGGTCAACCCGGCAAAGGGATTCTACAAATGTTTCGGCTGCGGGAAAGGTGGCAGCGCCTACAATTTCCTGATGGAGATCGAGGGATTGTCGTTTCCCGAAGCGATCGAGCGGCTCGCGGAGATCACCGGCGTCCCGTTGCCTGAACCGGTCGACGATCAGCGTTACGAAGAAAGCAAAAAGCGAAAAAAGGAACAGAAAGCGATTGCCGACCGGGTCATTGAATTGAATCAGGTCGCGCTCGGTTTCTGGCGTGCCGAGCTTCGCGCCGACAACCAGCACGCCCGTGAGGCAAGGGAATATCTTGAGCGCCGCGGGCTTGACGCAAACACCATCGAAACCTTTCACATCGGCTTCGCACCTGAAAGCTGGGACGCGCTTCTTTCGGTGTTGCGAGCGCATGGCGCGGATGACAAGCTGATCGAACAATCAGGCCTCGTCAGCAAAAGTGAGGAAAAGGATCGCATTTACGACCGTTTTCGCGGCCGGCTTATTTTTCCGGTTTTCAGCGTCGACGGCAAACCGGTCGCGTTCGGCGCGCGCACGCTTGGAACCGGCGAGCCGAAATATCTGAATTCGCCTGAAACGCCGGCCTACATCAAGGGAGATCACCTTTACGGGCTGGCGCAGACGAAGGATGAAATACGGCAAAGAAAATATGCGATCCTGGTCGAGGGCT
Source organism: Pyrinomonadaceae bacterium (assembly GCA_044229875.1). Lineage (GTDB taxonomy): Bacteria > Acidobacteriota > Blastocatellia > Pyrinomonadales > Pyrinomonadaceae > JAFDVJ01. The sequence continues at coordinate 7,873 of JBGASE010000131.1, forward strand.
ATCTCGATTTTCTCGCGCTTTATCAAGCAGGGGTCAGGAACGCGGCGGCGAGCCTCGGGACCGCGTTTACCGAGCATCAGGCGCGACTGCTTGGAAAATTTGCGCGCAAGGTTGTTGTCAACTATGATGGTGACAAGGCGGGCATAAAAGCGGCACGTCGTGCCATCGAAGTCTTTCTGGCGGAAGATTTTGAGATCAAGGTCCTTGTCCTCCCGGAGGGTTCCGACCCGGATGACTTCATTCGCACGAACGGTTACGGGGCGTACAAAAAGCAGCATGAGACGCGCGCCGTCACCTATCTCCAATTTGTTCTCGAAAATGCGGTCGAGTCCCGCAATCTCGCAGCTCCGAGGCAAAAGGCCGAAGCGATCGAAGATATCATTCCGGTCCTTGCGGCAATCCGGAATCCGATTCAGAAACGCGAATCGTTCGATCAGTCGATGACGTTCTTCCGTGTCGACGACGCTCTCAAACGCGACCTTTGGAAGGCGGTAAAACTAGGCGGAAAAGCAGCACCAGATACGATACGGCGCCAGGTCACTCGGGCGACCGCGGCGAAAGTCACGATCGCCGAGGAACGATTGCTCGAATTGCTCGTCTCGGACGACGAACTCCGCGGAATCATTCTTCCGCAACTCGAGGAAACGGATTATGAGCTTCTCGCCACGAACGGCATTTTTACCGCGCTGATTGAATTGCAAAACCTCGGGAAGGCCGTTACACTTGAAAGTTTGCTTGCGTTGGTTGAAATGGACGAGATTTCAAGTGACGTAATTCCGATGCTGATGATGACGGACCCGCCGCGCGAACCGGGCGACGCGATCGACGAAGTGCTTCACGAAGCCGAAAATTGCGTCGTTTCGTTGCGATCGATGGCAATTTCGAACCGGATTCTCGACATCAGCCGAGAACTGGCTGTCGCCGAACAGTCCGGAGACCGGGTGACGCTTGAAAGACTCGTCGCCGAGCAGATTCAACTGGCCCGCGTCAAACATGAATTCATGTCGCGGATCAGCGCCGGCTGAAACAAATTGGCGCCCTTGCGCGTTTTACTATATTTGCCGACAACGCTTTGGCGCTGGACGCAATCGAAGCTGATTTTGATATGACTGATTACGATGAAAAGGAAGATCTTGTTGATCGACTGATGGCCATGGGCCGCGGCAAAAAGTTTCTGAGTTTTGACGACCTCAACCGCGAGATGCCCGATAAGATGATGTCGCCGGAGGATATCGAGGACGTTCTCGAACGTCTCGAAGGCGCCAATATCTCCGTCACCGACTCTGATTCGGCGTTGCTTGAACAGGCGGCGAGTCTTGCGCTTGACGATCAGGAAGAACTTGACGAGGACGAACTCGACCTCGATCTTTCTGCCGGCACGCTCGACAAGTCGAACGATCCGGTGCGTCTTTATCTCCGCGAAATGGGAATCGTGCCGCTGCTGACGCGCGAGGGCGAAGTCGCGATTGCTCAGCGGATCGAACGCGGTCAGATCAAAACGCAGAAATCGATCTCGCGATCACCGATCGCGGTTGAGCGCCTGATCAAACTCGGTCAGCAGCTTGAACAAGGCAAAGCCAGCATCCGCGAGGTCGTCAATTTCTCTGAGCAGGCCGAGCTGACCGGCGAGGAAGACAAGGTCGACGAATACCTGCGCTGGACGCTTGAAGGCATCAACAACATCGCAGCCAATTATCAGCGGGCACTGAAGCATCTTGCCGATCTGCGCGCCGAACAGGTTCGCGCCAAAAACAAAGTCACCAAGAAAGTACTGAGCCTCAAACGGCAAACTGCCCGCGCCAGGCTCGAAATTTCGCAGGAGATCAAGAACCTCAACCTCACCGAGTACGCGAAGCAGGTTCTGATCAGCGCGATCCGGAAGGCGGCCGAAGATATCCGCAAGCTCGAAAAGGACATCCGCCGGGCTGAAGAAAAGCTTGAAGACAAACATCCGGGTGAGACAAAAAAGGACATTCAGGCAAAGATCGTTGACGCGAAAGCGGGCCTTTCCGAGATCGAGGAACAGTTTCACCTGCCGGTAATCGAGATCAAACGGTCGCTGCAGTCGATTCTGATCGGCGAACAGCAAACGAATCAGGCGAAACGCGAATTGGTCGAGGCGAATCTTCGGCTTGTCGTCTCGATCGCGAAAAAATACACGAATCGCGGTCTGCAGTTCCTTGATCTGATCCAGGAAGGCAACATTGGTCTGATGAAGGCGGTCGATAAATTTGAATGGCGCCGCGGTTACAAGTTTTCGACCTACGCGACGTGGTGGATCCGGCAGGCGATCACGCGCGCGATCGCCGACCAGGCGCGTACGATCCGCATTCCGGTTCACATGATCGAAACGATCAACAAGCTGATCCGCACGTCGCGGCAGCTTGTGCAGGAACTCGGGCGTGAACCGACGAGCGAAGAGATCGCGAAAAAAATGGACATTCCGGTTTCGAAGGTCCGGAAAGTGCTGAAGATCGCGCAGGAACCGATTTCGCTCGAGACGCCGATCGGCGAAGAGGAAGATTCGCATCTCGGCGATTTCATCGAGGACCGTTCGATCATGAATCCGGCCGAATCGGTAACGTTCGGGAATCTTCGTGAGATCACCGATGAAGTTCTCGCGACGCTGACGCCGCGTGAGGAAAAGGTCATCAAGATGCGTTTCGGGCTCGGAAATACGGGTTCTGAACATACGCTCGAGGAAGTCGGTCAGCATTTCGCCGTCACCCGCGAGCGCATCCGCCAGATCGAGGCCAAGGCGCTCCGGAAACTTCGTCACCCGTCGCGGTCGCGCCGTCTCAAGGCGTTCCTCGAAGGGAAATCGTAAGTCCGTTTGGTCGGCCGGTCCGGCCAATGTTCGAACCATGATGCAAGCCGCGCCGGCAAAATCCGGTGCGGCTTTCGTTTGACCCCAGAATTCCCGTATATCCTGTCGATTTCCAAAATCATTACTTTTTGGTAAACTTTCTTTTCGCTATGAGCCGAAAAATCGTTGAAAGTTACAAGAAAAAGCTCGCGACCGAGACCGGTTAC
>JBGASE010000301.1:0-2097 GCA_044229875.1 Pyrinomonadaceae bacterium
AACTTCTCGATGCTCAACGAGGGCGGCACTTGCGAGGGAGTAGAAGCGACTGCGCGTTACGGCATCGCGGGAACTAGTTTTCTTGCCGGATTCGGGGCGGCAATGCTCGGTGCGCTTTGGGGCTATGACGGTTGGAACAACCTATCGCTCGTCGCGGGCGAGGTCAAGAACCCGAACCGCAATATTCCGTTGGCGCTGATCGGCGGAACGATCCTGATCATCTTCCTGTACGTGTTCGTCAACCTGGCATATTTTTATGTACTGACCCCGACCGAGATCGCGAGCGTTTCGAGAGATTCGTCCGTCGCCCGCGAGGTCGCCGGCAAGTTTTTCGGCGCCGGCGCGCTGGTGCTGATGACGACCGGGCTCATGCTTTCGTGGCTCATGCTTTCGTCACTCGGGACGCTTCATACGTCGATTCTTGCCGGTTCGCGCGTTCCGTATGCGATGGCTCATGACGGCGTAATGTTCAAATCGATGGGCCGCCTGTCGGCGACGCGCGTTCCGGTCGTCGCACTTGTCGTTCAAGGAGCCTGGGCGTGTCTGCTGGCGCTCTCCGGATCGTTTGACGCGCTTACCGATTACGTCATTTTCGGTTCTTGGATTTTCTATGCGCTGGCGACGGCGTCGGTCTTCGTTTTCCGATCGAAATATCCCGATCTTGAGCGGCCGTATCGCGCGTTCGGTTATCCGGTGGTCCCCGTCGTCTTCCTTTTCGTCGCCGGTTGGCTGCTAATCAACACGATGATGACCTCGACCCGGCAATCTTTTATCGGAATTTTCCTGATTTTGGCGGGATTGCCCGTTTATTATTATTTGACGTCCCGTAATCAGAACCCTTCGGGCGAGAAAGCTGAATGATTGACAGAAGAGCAGGAAACGAACGACGAAAATACCCGCGGTTCGCGGTCAGCATCGATATCGAGTATCAAGATGCCGGCGGGCGGAAAAGGGGAACTCTGAGCGACATTTCAATCGAAGGGTGCTTCGTGCTTTGCCCCGGCGAGGTCCAGAACGGCGACCGGATCCGCGTCTATCTTCCGATCAGCGACGGAATGAAAGTCCAGTTTGCCGGCGAAGTGGTCAACCACTTCTTCGAGATCGGATTCGCGCTTCGGTTCCTTGATCTCGGTGCCGCGCAGCGCAATTTCCTCGAACAATTTCTTGCTACTCTTCGATGACCGCGCCGCTGATCTTGAAATCGCCGGATCGATCCGGCGTTTTTTATGCCCGAATTTCCGTGAGATGCTTCTGCCCAGCAAAACACGCAATAAACCCAAGATCGAGTGTATAAGGAATCAGTCGCTTCCATGCGTCACGAAGCCGATCTGATTGCAGGTCATCGCGATTGATTCTTCAGTCGCCGTTTTACGCGAAGTTAGCGGGAGCGATCCGAAGACTCAAAGAATCGCGAGATCATTTCGCGGAGAGATTTATTTGAGGCGTCTCAGACTCAATCTTCCTCGCGCAGTCTTTCAATTGCTTCGAGCGCAACCTGCCGGTCATCGAAATGATACTTTTCGTGGCCGATGATCTGGTACGTTTCATGTCCCTTGCCGCAGATCAGAACGACGTCGTCGGGCTTTGCCTTTGCGATTGCCTGATGGATTGCCTCACGCCGATCGGGAAAGACAAGATACGGAGCCGAGGCGGTTCGGGCGCCGGCTTCGATCTGCGAAATGATCTCGATCGGATCCTCGGTCCGCGGATTGTCGGACGTTATGATAACGAGATCGCTCAGTCGTCCCGCGATCTCCCCCATCGGCGCACGTTTTGTCTTGTCGCGGTCGCCGCCGCAGCCGAAAACCGTGATGATTCTGCCCTTGGCGAGATCGCGGGCCGTTTTCAGAGTGTTTAGAAGCGCGTCGTCGGAATGGACATAATCAACAACGACGGCGAACGGCCCGTCGTGCGGCACGCGCTCGAACCGGCCCGGCGCGCCGACGCACTTGCTTAGCCCGGCGACGATCGAGTCAAGTCCGTATCCGAGTGCGAGTGCGGCGCCGGTTGCGGAAAGCATGTTGTAAACGTGCGGTCTGCCGACAAGAGGCGAGTTGACCTGCCGTTCACCCGACGGCGTGATCAAGCGGAATGACG
>JBGASE010000302.1:0-2856 GCA_044229875.1 Pyrinomonadaceae bacterium
GTGCGGCGCCTGCGGCACATGAGCGATCTCATCTTCAATGAATTCCTGGAGTTCCTGGTCGGGAGGTTCCTCGCGATCGTAAAATTCTAGATTCTTGCCCGAAATCATAGTGGTAACCTCGATCAACTTGTCCAAAATACCGACAAATCAGAGGGTGAAATTTCCGCTTCGGACGCGGTATTTCGGAGCTGAATTCTGCTTCAAGATTAGCACAAATCGGTGGATTGATGGCAACGATTTATTGCGCCGGTCAAAGCTTCGGTTCAGATGAAAACGACGGTTTGCGACGACGGAATATCAAAGCGGCGGCGACAACGCATATTCTTGCACATCAGCATATCGTCAACGCGGACCATATAATCGCGCGAATTCTGAAACCTGGCCAGATCATCGCGATTGAGATGCCGCGGCACCTGTCGCTTCTTTGTCCGCTTCATCCAGCGGACTTCGTAATCGTTCCGTTCGCGGCAATGCGGGCAACTGAAATTTGCCGATTTGCTCTCCTGTCGTTCGTCAAAAATGTCTTTTTCGTTGAGCATATTACTTATTTCAAGCCATCCGTCTCGCCGATGCCGCGCAAGTATTGAAAGCTGAAAATTCCGGTGTCATGTCCATCGGAAAAATGGAAGTTCAATGCATATCGGCCGACGACTGATGTCGAGCCGATCTTCAGATCATCCGGCACCGACTCATCGCGCAGCATTTTCTCGCCCGTCCATTCGTTGACGCACGATGCGCACGGGCATGAGCGGCGAAGCGATGCGGCGAAATGCCGCGTCACAATACCGTCGTTCCATTGAATGGAGACTTCCTGATCGCTTTCCTCGACGATTTGAACCGGTTCTCTCAATTGTTCTGACCTCCGAAGTTGAGCGCTCGGACGATGTCTTCGCCGGCGACATCGTAATGCGACGCATGATAAACCGCCCGACCGCCCGAAACGACGATCGCCTGCGGTGATTCGTGTCTGATGCCGAGACGATCGGCAATTTCGTTCGATACAGAACGCGAGTTCTGAACGACAACGACGTTGATCTCCACGCCAATTGTCCGCACATCGCCGAAGACGTTTGTGCTTATCGGACAGGTCACGCTGTGCTTGAATAACAGCACGGGCGCGGTTTGCGACGAATCAAACAATCTGTCGAGTTCTTCGCTCGACGTAACCTCATTAATCCTGGAATTCATACTAACGATACGATCCGGCTCCGCTGAAATTCGGCGGCGACGGCGGCTCCATGTTACGACCGCGGGCTGGAAAAACCTTACGATAGGCGAGAATGTTGCCGGCCATGATTATCGGTAAAACGAAATAAGTTCCGACGCAAAAGGCCAGCATCCCGGCCAAACTCAGCACAAATCCGACGCCGTAAAGGCCGGCGACTCCGCCGAGGTTTGCCCAAACCGCCCGCATGCTTGTTGTAATTGCCTTCCAGACACCGTAATTCCGGTCAACGATCAACGGGAAAACGAAGATCAACAGCGTGTGAAAGCAAACCATCAAAACAACGACAACAAGGTCGATCACAAAAGCGCCGGCAAGCAGGCCGACCAACTCGCCCTCGTTGAGTTTCGATCCCATGACCATTGCGACGATAAACGGCGCATAAAGAATCATGTAAACGACGACCATCGGAACAGCGATGATAAGTACCGCGATAAGACCCGGCAACCACCATTGAAATCCTTTCCAGAGCCCGTCAAAACTGACCTGCCGGCCGTCGATCCGTTCGAGATAGCAGAACATGATGCCGCAGATCATCGCGCCGAGCAAGACATACATCGTCGCGCCGCCGATCAAAATCCCGACAAGCGATACGGCAAACAGTAACCAATAATCGGCCTTGATCAACTCAAAGGCCTCTTTCATGCAGTCAATCGGCCGGATGACGCCGACCTCGAATTCGCGCTCGTTCATAAAAAAAAGGTTACGGAAATCCGTAACCATTATCCGATAATTGTTTTCGAATTAACAATAGATATTTTCGACGTAATCACGCACCATCCGATCTGACGAAAACTGCGGCGTCAGTGTCGCAAGAGCGTTCTTCATACGTGCGATCCAGCGGCTGCGAAGCCCGACGGCATCCAAACTGTAAAGTGATTCGGCATCTTCGATGTCGATCGCCTCCTGATCGTCACCGACGTTGAGTTCGCCGATCGAAAAACCGTTCACGCCATTAAATCCTTCGATCCACCAACCATCGAGAATCGAAAAATTCAGACCTCCGTTCATCGCCGACTTCTGGCCGCTGGTTCCGCTCGCCTCAAGCGGTCGGCGCGGGACGTTCATCCAGACATCGACGCCCTGAACCAGATAACGTGCGACCTCCTGATCGTAATCTTCGATAAACACGGCTCGTTTCTGCCAATTCGAATCGTGATTGATGCTCATCAGATTCTGCAGGAGCTGCTTTCCGGTCAGATCCTGCGGATGCGCCTTGCCGGCGAAAACGAACTGCACCGGGCGATCGGGATCGTCAACCAGCCTGAGCAGCCTTTCGAGATCTGTCATGATCAGATTCCAGCGCTTGTAGGCCGCAACGCGGCGCGCGAACCCAATCGTCAAAACGTTCGGATCAAAGAGCTTTCGGGTGTCCTCATGTTCGTTGATCGTGTCGAGCGATCCGGTGTCCTTGACCAGCGTTCGCTGGCGAATGAACGAGGTCAACAGCCGCTTGAGCTGAAGATGGGCGTTCCAGATTTCCGTGTCCGGGATATTTTCGACGTAATCACGCACCATCCGATCTGACGAAAACTGCGGCGTCAGTGTCGCAAGAGCGTTCTTCATACGTGCGATCCAGCGGCTGCGAAGCCCGACGGCATCTACGTCATAGTAGGTCGGCACGATCTCGT
>JBGASE010000132.1:0-9657 GCA_044229875.1 Pyrinomonadaceae bacterium
TCTTGTAATTGACCGAGGCTTTGGTCGTGATCTCGCCGGCGATCACCGCGAGTCCGGTTGTGACCAGCGTTTCACACGCGACGCGGCCCGTCGGATCCTGCGCCAGGATCGCGTCGAGCACGGCATCCGAGATCTGATCCGCGATCTTGTCGGGATGTCCTTCCGTAACGGATTCGGAAGTGAATAAAAAGTTGGCGTTACTCAAATGTTTAAAGCTCCTTTCCTAAGAGAAAAATTTTTTATTCGGGTTGGAATAACAAAACAAAAATTCTATCGTTTCGGTTACAAAGTGTCAAAAGCGAACGGATTGCAGAGAAATCCGACGCGCGCCGACGCGGGAATTTTCCGTCCGACTGCGGAAAATTCAACGCGAATCAGGCCGGAAACGGGGCGTTCGGACGCTTCCGCGTGCACGGAACGGCGATTGCAGTCAGTAAACGGGAGTCTGGGATTTCAAAAGAGGTGCATGCATGCCGGACCGGATACTGATTGTCGATGACGAACGATTGATCCGCTGGACGCTGACCGAGGCGCTCCGCGGCTGGGGTTACCAGCCGCTTGAGGCCGCCAACGCGCGCGCGGCCCGCGAGATCCTGGCAAACGACAGGCCGCGGGCGGTTCTGCTCGACATCAATCTGCCCGACGGATCGGGGCTCGATCTCCTCCGTGAACTCAGGAACTTTGATCCTCCGCCGGTCGCGATCATGATCACGGCCAATGTCCTGGTCGATGAAACGATCGCCGCGCTCCGCGCCGGCGCCTACGATTTTGTCGGCAAGCCGCTGAACCTCGAATATCTGCGCGAGACGATCGCGAACGCGGTTCGTGAGCCGGCGGCCGGGCAGGAATCGGCTGGCGGCCGCAAGACCGAAGACCCCGGATTCGGGTTCGATCAGATCATCGGCAGTTCGCCGGCGATGACCGAAATGAAGATGCTCGCCGAAAAGGTGGCGGCGAGCGGCGTCACGAGCGTGCTTCTTCAGGGCGAATCGGGAACCGGCAAGGACCTAGTCGCCCGCGCGATCCACAACGCCTCTGCCCGGGCTTCGCGCCCGTTCGTCGCGATCAACTGCGCCGCGATCCCGGGAACATTGATGGAATCGGAGATGTTCGGCTACGAAAAGGGCGCATTTACGGACGCCAAGGGCCGGAAAGAAGGACTCTTCGAGCAAGCCGAGGGCGGAACGCTCTTTCTCGACGAGATCGGTGAGATCGAACATGGTCTTCAGGCGAAGCTGCTCCGCGTGCTCGAGGAGGGAACGTTCAGACGCGTCGGAGGCCTCAAGGACCTTCGGCTGAACGTGCGCGTGATTGCGGCCTCGAACCGCGATCTCCGCGCCGCGAGCGAGAACGGCGACTTTCGCCTCGATCTCTATTATCGTCTTTCGATCATCCAGCTCGACATTCCGCCGCTGCGCGATCGCGGCCGCGATGTCATCGAGCTTGCTGAGCATTTCATCGCCGCGCTCCGGACTCGCGCTTCTGGACCGGCAAAATTGTCGCCGGAGGCGGTCCGGGCTTTCGGAACGTACGGCTGGCGCGGAAACGTCCGCGAACTCCGGAACGCGATCGAACGGGCGCTGATTCTCGAGGACCGCGACACGATCACGCTCAGGTATCTGCCGAAAGATATTCAGGATTCCGTGTTCGATTCGGGCAGCGACGGGCCGTCGGCGCGGACCGCGCTCGAACGCGCGATCCCGTTTCCGGCCGAGGGCATCCATCTCGACGACGTCGAGGACATCCTCATCGAAAAGGCGCTCGCGCGGACCGGCGGAAACGTTACGCGGGCCGGCGAATTGCTCGGAATATCGCGCGATCGCGTCCGGTATCATCTTAAGAAATCGAGACTGCGGAGCAAATCGCATGTCGGCTGAATCCGATCTTCACGCTTTGCTGCAACTCCGGCGCGGCGAACTCGCCGCGATGATCGTCCGCTCCCGCGAGCGGCGAACGCGTCTGTTTGCCGGGATGTCCGAGGCCTATGTCGAGTTCGACCGCGAATTCAGGTTCGCGGAGCTCAACCGGGCGGCTGAAAATCATTTGGGCCGGTCACGGGCGCGATTGATCGGGGAAATTCTGTGGGACGAGTTTCCGGGAATTCTCGGAACGCGTTTCGAGGCCGAATACCGCAACGCGATGGAATCGGGAAAACCGGTCATTTTTGAGGAGTTCTACGCTCCGTTCGAACAATGGCTCGAGATCCGCGTCTATCCGTTCGATGGCGGGATCGAGGTCTTCTACCGCGACGTTACCGACCGGAAACGGCTTGAGGATCCGGTATTGCGGAACAATGTACTGCTCGAACAATCCTATGACGCGATCTTTGCGTGGAGCCCGGAAGGCGGAATCGTCACCTGGAACTCCAATGCCGAACGGCTCTACGGCTATTCTTCCGCCGAGGCGATCGGCCGCGACGCGCGCGGATTGCTCCGGACCGAATATCCGACGACATACGATCGGTTCGTCGGTGAACTGCTGAGGCGCGGCAAATGGGAAGGTGAACTGATCCAGCAGACAAAATCGGGCGAGCGGGTGATTGTCGAAGGGCGCCTCAGCGTCATCCGGCGGGGAACTGAACGCCCCGTGGTGTTTGAAACGGCCCATGACGTAACCGAACGGCGGCGGCTCGAGTCGAAGCTGGCGACGGCGTCGAAAATGGCGCTTATCGGGGAACTTGCCGCCGGGCTTGCGCATGAGATCAAAAATCCTCTGGCCGGGATCAAGGGGGTCGTCGACATCCTTGCCGAGCGTCGCCGGCGGGAGGGAAGCGGGGAAGCGGAGGTTCTCGAAAATGTGCGGCACGAGATCGACCGCATCGACCGGACCGTGCGGATGCTGCTTCAGAACTCGCGGCCAAGAGCGCTCGAGATGCGCATCGGGCCGATCGACGACACGATCCGCCGCGCCGTGAAGATCGCCTCATATCAATTCAACACCGGTCCGGATCCGGTCGGTATCAGGCTCAAACTGCCGGAACGGCACGTTTTCATCGATCATGACGAAGCAGCCGTTGAAGACGCGGTGCTCAATCTTCTGCTCAATGCCGGGGACGCGCTTAAAGGGCGGCGCGACGGTGTCATTGAGGTCGGGCTCGAAGAAGACCCGAAGGCGGTCCGGATCGTCGTTGGCGACAACGGCCGCGGTATCCCGCGGGAAAACGTCGGCGAGATATTCCAGCCATTCAAGACCACGAAAAGCGACGGAACGGGCCTCGGCCTGACGGCCGTCAAACGGATCGCTCGGGCACACGGCGGCGAATGCAGCGTCGAATCTGTCCCGGGCGACGGCGCAGTTTTCACGATCACGCTCCCGCGCTGAAGACGGACTCGAGGCTTTCCCGAAATTCGGTGTATCCGTTTGAAAAACCTCATAGAAATTGTTAGCACGCGCACTCTAAATGTTAAATAGACCTGATACGCAGTAAGGACACCGGAAGGCCAACAATTGACGTTTGCGAGATTCCGAATGAGCCGACCATCCGACCGATTTGTCCAAAAAAAATTACCTAATCTCCGCATTTTCTGCGGAGATTGATCTTGATTCTGCGGAGATTAGGTCTTCTGGTGCGCGGCCCGGCGGGCGGGCGGGCGGAGCACGAGTTATGAACTTGCTCCGGACGACCGGGGGATGAACTATTTGAGGTCGGACTCATATTCTCCGGATACGCTCGGCTCTTCGGGTACAAACCGGAACTACTCATCCGGATGCGTTGAGTGCAACGGGTTCTCACCGGAACTATTCATCAAACAGAACAGACGCCGCTATCGGAGTGAAACAGCGCGCGTTGAAAGAGGATAATATCTGCCGCGTCTGATAATAAAGATTATGTAGTAAGTGCTTAAGATACCTCGCCGGCTTTGACCTTATCGAAGACCTCTTTGAGCGCCTGGAGTATCTGCTTCCGGTCCGCTTCGTCACCACCGTCAAAGCGCAGTGTCAGTTCGAATCCCGACGCCTTTGAGCGGTATTTGAAACGGTTTCCGCCGGCAGAACCTCCCGCGGTCCCGGGCTTTGCCGCTTTTTCCGGCCGCGCCGCTTTGCGGACTTCGTCGCGATTGAGATTTCGGGCGGCGATGGCATCGACGAATCTCCGCATCTCCGTATCGTCGAACTGCCTCGCGACCTCAAGCAGCGTTGACTTCGCCGTGATTGAAGCCTCGCGGCATTTGTCGCGGACATTGGCCGGTATCCCGGCAAGCGTCATCGACTCCGTCACCGACGTCCGGCTCTTGCTCAGTTTCTTGGCGATGTCTTCATGAGTATAGCCGTACGTTTTGGCGAGCGCGGCGAGGCCGTCGGCCTCTTCCCAGACCGTCAGGTCCTTGCGCTGCATATTCTCGATAAGCGCGATCTCGGCGACCGCCTTTTCGTCGATGTCGAGCTCGATGCACGGAACTTCCTTCAAGCCGGCCAGGTTTGCCGCCCGCCAGCGCCGCTCACCGGCGATGATCATCCACATACCGGTTTCCGGAACGGGTTTGACGAGCAGCGGTTCGAGCACGCCCTTCTGCTTGATCGACGCCGAAAGCTCGGAAAGATCGCCGATCTCGGTGCGCGGCTGATCCGGGTTCGGCTCGATCTGGCCGATCGGAAGAACGCGCCCGACCGAACGGGTCGATCTTGAAAGTTCGTCGACGTAATGCGCGTCGTGGCGCATTCTGATCTCTGTCGGTAATCCGATTCTAGGCACGGCTGAGAACCTCCTGGCTGAGTTTTTTGTATTCGTCCGCACCCGACGAATGCGGCGCGTAACTGAAAATGGCTTCTTTGTGCGCCGGCGATTCCTCAAGCCGGACGCTCCGCGTAATGACGGTCTTGAACGCCTTGACGCCGAAGACCTTGCGGATGTGCGCCTCAACGTCCTTCGAAAGCGCCGTCCGGCGATCGAAGAGCGTCACCAGCACGCCGAGCAGATCGAGATCCGGGTTCGGCCGCGCGCGGACCTTCTCGATCGTTTCGAGCAGGTCGTCCGTTCCTTCAAGCGCGAAATACGAAGACTGGATCGGGATCAGGACGTGGGTTGCGGCGACAAGCGCGTTGACGGTGATGATTCCGAGCGTCGGCGGCGTATCGAAAAAAATCACGTCGTAATCGGCGCGGACCTGTTCGATCCGGTCGCGGAGCCTGAAGATCGCGTCGAAATCGCCGACGAGTTTCGCCTCGAGTTTGGCGAGGCTGATGCGGGCCGGAACAATGTCGAGCCCCTTGACCTTGGTCTTGACAACAAAATTCTCCCACGGCTCGTTAAGCTCGGTGAGCAGTTCGAAGACGCTGCCGTTGATGCTCTCGGAATGGACGAACGAAAGCGAGCTGTTGCCCTGGGGGTCGAGGTCGAGCAGCAGAACGCGCTTGCCGGCGAGCGCACAGGCCGCCGAAAGATTGATCGCGGTCGTCGTCTTGCCGACGCCGCCTTTCTGGTTTGCGATTGCGATGATCATGTTTTGTTAGTGCTATCCGATCAGATCCGGCCAGTCTTCAGGCGTCGACGGAGCCTCCGAATCGAAATCGGGCTCGGGCGCAGACTGTGCCGTCGAAGACGAAATATCGAGGACCTTCTGTTCGGCAAAAATCGCGCTGTCGGACCTGAGCGCAAGCGCGATCGCGTCCGACGGCCGGGCGTCGAGCGTCATCACCCGGCCTTCGGCGTCGGTCAGTTCGATGACCGCGTAGAACGTGTTCTCGCGCAGATCCGAAATGACGACGCGCGAGACTTTCATGCCGATGCCGGTGATCAGGTTACGGATCAGGTCATGCGTCATCGGCCGCTGCGGAACGATCTTCTCGATCTCGAGCGCGATCGCGTTCGCCTCAAAGGCACCGACCCAGATCGGCAGCACGGTGTCCGTGTCCACTCCCTTAAGCACCACGATCGGCGAATTGCTGTTCGGATCCATGATGAGCGCGCCGATTTTGACTTCAATTAACATTTCGGATGTCTCGGAAATTTGTTTCCGCTATCTTACCAAACAACGTGTTGGTTTTGCATTCCGTGATCATGACATCCGCGATTTTTCCTTCGAGCCCTTCCGGACCGCTGAAATTGACCAGCCGGTGACATGTCGAGTGGCCACGGTACGTATCGGCGGAGCGGCTTGAAGTTCCTTCAACCAATACTTTAAGTGTTGTTCCTAGGGTAGACCGGAAACTATTGGCCTGATTGAGTTTCTGGACTTTCTCGAGATCAAGGAAACGGCGCGTCTTGACCTCGGGCGGGACATCGTCTTCGAGCTCGAAGGCCGGCGTTCCGGGGCGCGGCGAATACTTGAAGATGTACGCGGCGTCGAACCGGCAGTGTTCGGCGAGCTTTACGGTCGCCTCGAAATCTTCTTCGGTCTCTCCCGGGAATCCGACGATGATGTCGGTCGTCAGTGCGATCGCGCGCGGCGAACTGCGGATGCGGTCGATGCGCTTGATGTAATTGTCGATCGTATGGCCGCGGCGCATCATCTTAAGCACCCGGTCGCTGCCGGACTGGACCGGAAGATGCACCCAGTTACAGAGATTCTCGTTCTCCTCGATCGCCTCGACGATGTCGGGGTGAAAATCGCGCGGAAACGAAGTCGTGAACTTGATCCGCGGCATGCCGGTCGCGGCGACGGCCCGCAGAAGTCTCGAAAACGGCGTCGCGCCCCCGAATTCTTCCAGTCCCGACTCGGTCAGCGGCCGGTAACTGTTGACGTTCTGTCCGATGAGATGGATCTCGCTGACACCCTCGCGCCGGAGCCTGAGAACTTCCCTGACGATTTCGGACGCGGCGAGGCTCCGTTCCCTGCCGCGCGAGAACGGCACGATGCAGTACGTACAGAACTTGTTGCAGCCCTCGATGATCGGGACGAAGGCGACATATTTCGACGAACGTTGTGATTCATTCACCGACCAGTCATAGTCGGCTTCCCTTTCGCCGAGATCAAGATAGCCCGATTCCCCGCCGAGTGTCGTTCCGACGGCATCGGCGATCCGGCCGACGGCCTTCGTTCCGAGCACGAAATCGATCCCGGCACCGCGTTTGAAAAGCGTTTCGCCCTCGAGCTGCGCGACGCAGCCCATGACTCCGATGACCGGCTTGTCGCCGGCCCGCGCGACGCGGATCTCGCCGACCCGTGTGTAGAGTTTGTGTTCGGCTTTTTCGCGCACCGAACAGGTATTGAACAAAACGACGTCGGCCGCCGACTCATCGTCGGTGATCTCATAACCGCCGGCCTCAAGCGAGGTCAGCGCGCGCTCCGAATCGGAGACATTCATTTGACAACCGAATGTTTCGAGATAAACTTTTTTCATAGACGAAACGCCTTCAGAAACCCGAGAAAGACATGCCAGAAACCGACAACGAGAGGTCAGGACCGGATGAATTCGTGCATCTGCATCTGCACACGGATTATAGCCTTTTGCAAAGTGCCATCCAAGTCAAACCACTGGCGGCGAAGCTGTCGGATCTCGGATTCGGCGCCTGCGCGGTAACCGACGCCGGTAATCTCTACGGTGCCGTTACCTTTTACAACAAGATGCGCGACAAGGGCATCCGTCCGATCATCGGATACGAGGCGCTGCTCACTTTTGAAAGCCGGTTTGACCGCAGCGGATCGCTCAAACCGGGCGAAAAGCCGTTCTATCCGCTCGTGCTGCTGGCGCGCGATCTCGAAGGTTACCACAACCTCGTCTGGCTCGCGTCAAAAGCGTTCACCGAAGGTTTCCATCATCGTCCGCGGATCGACCTCGAGATCCTCCGCGAGCGTGCCGGCGGCCTGATCGCGCTCTCGGGCGGCGAGCACGGGGCGCTCAATCATTATCTTTCGCGCGACGACCGTGCGAAAGCGACCGAAACGGCGGCGGAGTTTGCCGCGATCTTCGGCGCCGGATGTTTTTTTATCGAGATCCAGGATCATGGGGTCGCCGCCGAACAACAGATAAACGCCGGACTTGCATCGCTCGCCGAAGAGGTCGGCGTCGGACTCGTTGCAACCAACGATGCGTACTATCTGAACGAGGAGGACGCCCGTGCGCACGAGGTTCTGCTCTGTATCGGCGAGGGCAAGACGATGGTCGAATCTACGCGGACGAGGCTTGCGAGCACCAAATACTACGTCCGATCGGCGGCGGAGATGTGGCAGGCGCTCGGTGCCGATTATCCCGAAGCCTTGCGCAATACCGTCCGAATCGCCGAAATGTGCGATCTGCAGCTTCCGCTCGGCGACAATCTGACGCTCCCGAAATATCCGATCCCGGAAGAATCAGGCTGCGCGACGACCGACGAATATTTCGAGCAGGTCGTGATGGAAGGGTTCAATGCGCGGAAATTGTCCGTCTGGGATCCGATGGCGGCCCGCGGGACGCTGAGATACGACGCCGGCGTCTACGACCAGCGGATCGAACGCGAGATCTCGATGATCAAGAGCATGGGCTTTGCCGGCTATTTTCTGATCGTCTGGGAATTCATCGAATACGCAAAGAAACGCGATATCCCGGTCGGACCCGGGCGAGGGTCCGCGGCCGGGTCGCTCGTCGCCTACTGTCTCGGCATCACCGACGTCGATCCGATCCAATACGACCTTCTGTTCGAACGCTTCCTCAATCCGGAACGCATTTCGATGCCGGATATCGACATCGACTTCTGCGTCCGCGGCCGGGCCGAGGTCATCAATCACGTAACCGAGTTTTACGGGCGCGAATCGGTCTGCCAGATCATCACCTTCGGAACGATGGCATCGAAGGCCGCGATCAAGGACGTCGGCCGCGCGCTCAATATGGCGTACGGCGACGTCGAGAAGGTCGCGAAGCTGATCCCGCCGCCGGTTCGCGGGCGCAACGTGAGCATTTCACAGGCGATCGATCAGGTTCCGGAGTTGAAATCGCTGATTGAAAACGACGAACAGGTACGCGACCTCGTCTCGCTCGCGCGCGTGCTCGAGGGCTGCTCGCGGCATTCGTCGGTGCACGCCGCCGGCGTCGTCATCTCGCCGCAGCCACTCCACGAGATCGTCCCGGTCGCCGGGTCGGCAAAGGCCGAACTGACGAGCCAGTACACGATGGGCGATCTTGAGGCCGTCGGAATGCTTAAGATGGACTTTCTGGCGCTGACGACGCTTACGGTGATTAACGACTGCTTAAGCAATCTTAAGAGCAAGTCCGGCGTCGAGATCGACTGGAGCACGGTTCCGCTCAACGATCCGGCGACGATGGCGCTTTTCGGCGACGGGCGGACGGAAGCGATCTTTCAGTTCGAGTCGTCCGGAATGCAGGAGATCTGCAGGCGCTTAAAGCCGAAGGAGCTTGAAGATCTGGCGGCGCTTAACGCGCTCTACCGGCCGGGACCGCTCGACGGCGGAATGGTCGACGACTTCATCGCCCGGCACCGCGGCGAAAAGAAGGTCCGTTACATCGTTCCTGAGATGGAAGATATCCTCAGCAATACGTTCGGGATCCTTGTTTATCAGGAGCAGATCATGCAGCTCGCGCAGAAACTCGCGGGCTATTCGCTCGGCGAGGCCGACATGATGCGTCGCGCGATGGGCAAGAAAAAGCGCGAGGAAATGGCGAAGCATGAGGAGAAGTTCATTTCCGGCGCGGTGCTTAACGGCGTGCCCGAGGACAAGGCGGCGGCGATCTTCAATCTGATGGCCCAGTTCGCCGATTACGGCTTCAACCGGAGCCACAGCG
>JBGASE010000303.1:0-2079 GCA_044229875.1 Pyrinomonadaceae bacterium
ACGGCGACGGCGATTCCGAGAAAGGTTCGCGACCGGCGCGGCGCGGCCTCTTCACTGGTGACGCGGCCGGTTCCCGGAAAGGTTCCGCTGCGGCTTGCCATGCTGAGTTCGATCGAACGTCGGATGTCGGTCAGATCGACGAGCATGTCGCGCGTTGTCTGATAACGCTGATCGCGGTCCTTGCGGAGCGATTTTTCGACGATCCGCTCAAGTTCCGCCGGAATGTCGGGGACGAGTTCCGAGATCGGCTGCGGTTCGTCCTTAAGGATCGCTCCGAGCAGATCGATGTTCGTCGCGCCTTTGAACGGAGGCGTGCCGGCCAGCATTTCATAAAGCACGACGCCGATGCTGAAGATATCGCTCCGGGCGTCGACCTTTTGGCCGCGAGCCTGTTCCGGCGACATATACTGCGGCGTGCCGATGATCATGCCGGGCATCGTCGCCGCGTCGAGCTTTGTTTCGGCTTCGCTGTCGTCGCCCGACGGAATCACCTGATCGAGCTTCGCGATGCCGAAATCGAGCACTTTGACCAGTTTGTCATCGCGGATCATGACGTTGTCGGGCTTGACGTCGCGATGGACGATGCCGGCCTGATGCGCCGCCGAAAGTGCCGACGTGATCTGCGTCGCGATATCGATCGCCGTATCGATCGAAAGCCGTTCGGTCTTGAGCCGCGATTTGAGTGTTTCGCCGCGGACAAATTCGGTAACGATGAAAAAGCTGTCGTTGAATTCGCCGATCTCGTGAACGGTCAGGATGTTTGGATGGTTGAGCGCCGAGGCCGATTTCGCCTCGCGGAAAAACCGTTCGCGCCGGATGCGGTCGTTGGCAAACTGTTCGGGCAGGAACTTGATCGCGACCTTGCGCTCAAGTCTTTCATCGTGGGCCAGATAAACCTTGCCCATGCCGCCTTCGCCGATGACTGAAAGGATCTTGTACTGGTTGACGTCGGCGCCGACGTATGAGGATTCGTTGTTCGCCGGATCGGATTCGCCGCCCGAAAGAGCGCTGCGGATGAGCGAGTCGGCCGAACCGCTGATGAGACCGCTGTCTGCCCGATCCGAATCAAGCAGCGACTGGATCTCGCGACGCAGTTCATCATCGTCGCCACACTCCTGCCTCAGAAAATCCTCGCGGGCTTCAGGGGCAAGATCGACGGCAGCGTGAAAAATCGCTTCGATCTTGTTCAGTCTTTCGACGTCCATCGGGGCCAAACGTTTCCGACTGCACGGTTTGTACAGATGATTGACTGTCGGTTCGGGTAATTATAGATCAAAATTCTGGAAAAACAGTCTCAGGATTACAAAAAATCTCACGACTCGAGTTCGCGTCTGAGCCAGGTTCGCGCAAAACGCCAGTCACGCTTGACGGTTTCGGGCGACATCCGGAGCACGGTCGCTACCTCTTCGTTCGTAAGTCCGCCGAAAAACTTCATTTCGACGACCTGCACCTTGCGCGCGTCGAGCTTCGCGAGCCGTTCGAGCGCGGCGTCGAGCGCGACGATCTCGTTCGAAACGTTTTTCGCAATAATCGCCGTCTCTTCAAGCGTCACCGGACGCGCGTTTCCGCCACGTTTCTGGCTCTGCTTGGCGCGTGCGTGATCGACCAGAATGTGCCGCATCGCGCGCGCCGCGACCGCAAAAAAGTGCGAGCGGTTTTCCCAGCGCTTGTCGTCGTTGTCGATCAGCTTGAGATAGGCTTCGTGGATCAGATCGGTCGTCTGATACGTGTGGTCGCTGCTCTGGCCGCGCATCAGCCGCCGCGCGATCCGGCGCAGTTCTTCATAAACCGCAGGTAAAAGCTGGTCGACCGCCGCTTCCTCGCCGTTGCTCCAGTTATGCAGGAGTTCCGTTATTTGAATCGAATTCGAGTTCATCAATTCACGAGGGAGTGTCGTTCTGAAATCTACTGACTGAATGTCTTAACGTGGATGATACACAAAAGTCCGCCCGGCGCATAGTCCGCCAGTGTGCCTTGTGACGGACGATCGAAACGAATAGAATCGATCCGTGAAAAAAGTCGAAATGATCGTCACCGGAGCGCAGTTGGTAACCTGCGCATCAGGTGGAAACTCACTCA